>NZ_JBQQFC010000160.1:0-5507 GCF_052258445.1 Psychrobacter sp. T6-1 | reverse complement strand
ATCTATGACTGCTGCATGAGCGACTACGGTGAACTTCTTTGGGGAATTATAAGTGCGAGCGCAGCGCATAATCTCGCGGAAAATCTCAAAGCATACCGTCTCTGCGGTTTTGATAAAGCCGCGTCCTTGACAGGTCGAACAAGGCTCGCACAATTGCTGCCCTAGCGACTCACGGGTACGCTTACGGGTCATCTCAACTAAGCCAAGCTCACTGACTTGAGTGATATTGGTCTTGGCATAATCTTGTGCAAGCTTGGACTGTAAGCTCTCAAGTACGTCGTCTTTATGCTCTTGCTCGAGCATATCGATAAAATCAAGAATGATAATCCCGCCCAAGTTACGCAGACGCAGCTGGCGGGCGATAGCATGAGTGGCCTCTAAATTGGTTTTGTAAACCGTATCCTCTAAGGAGCGACCACCTACAAATGAGCCGGTGTTGACATCAATGGTCGTCATAGCTTCGGTCTGATCAATAATCAGATAACCGCCTGACTTGAGATCAACGCGGCGTTTTAGGGCATCACGCAGGTCATCCTCGACGCGGTGCACATCAAACAGCGCCTGCTCTGCGGTATAGTGAACAATACGATCATAAATAAAAGGCACAAAAGATTTGGCAAAGTGGCGTACTTGCTCATATATCTGACTATTATCAATGATGACTTTTTCGGTATCGGTATGCACTAAATCGCGGATAGCGCGTATCGGTAATGATAGCTCTTGATAAATCAGCTCTGAGCTTTGATGAGCGGTGGACTCTTTGTGACGCGCGCAAATAGTACGCCACAATTGTACTAGGTAGTAGATATCTTCCTCTAGCTTATCGACAGGTACGCGCTCGGCAGCAGTACGCGCAATGAGTCCACCTTTTAGATTGACCGTTTGCATAAGGCTTGTCAGCTCAGTCTTTAAACGCGTACGTTCCTCCTCCCCATCGATACGCTGTGATATACCGATATGATCGCTTGATGGCAGGTACACTAGGTAACGCGAAGGCAAAGAGATATTAGTCGTTAATCGAGCACCTTTACTGCCGAGCTGATCTTTGGTGACTTGTACAAGAATACGCTGAGATTCATGTAAGCGGTGCTGAATAAGCACTTTGGCGGAGACAGGCGTGATATCTGTGCTGCGCGCGCTCACCACTGGTGGCGACATGGCGAGACTCTCTGCTGCTATAGCTGTTTTACTTTTGGTAGTATCTGTTAGCGCTTCACTATCGTCAGTGGTCGTTATATTGTCAGCGGTGTCTTTGATGGTTTCGCTTGCAGGTTTTTTTGTGCTCGTTGACGGCAAACGTTGCATATCGTTGACGTGCAAAAAGGCGGTGCGCGACTGACCAATATCAATAAAAGCCGCTTGCATTCCTGGTAGTACGCGTACAACGGTACCTAGATATATATTACCAACGAGACCTAGCTTATGATGACGCTCAATATAGATCTCACCCAGTATTCCACTATCTAAAACTGCTACGCGCGATTCCATAGGACTGATATTGATTAGCAGCTCTTCTGACATAACCTCTGTTCTCTTTATTTAATAACGAAATAGGCTCTAGTGTAGCAAATGGGGCTGAGCCTTGCCCATAACCCTGCGTATCATTATGTGCACTTCAACCCATAGCTATCAATTCAACTTTTTTATATCATCAATTAATGCAAGCGTTTGTGCAAGCGGTAAGCCGACGACATTGGTATAGCTGCCATTGATACGAGTGACCCAAGCAGCTGCTAATCCTTGAATACCATAAGCCCCAGCTTTGTCAGCAGGCTCGCCGGTGTTCCAGTATGCGCTCATCATATCTTGAGTTAATGGAACAAATGTCACTTGAGTACGCTCCATAATTTGGTGCAGGCTTACTAGCTTTATATCCAATTGAGTAGTGCCTATCTCGCTGCCCTGACCCTTATTTTTGGTTAATAAAACGTGGGTTACCTGTACGCAAGTCCAAACTTCATGAGTATTGTCAGACATCTGCTGCCACATACTACAAGCGTGCGCATAATCGCTTGGTTTGACCAGTACCGTCTGACCATCAGGTAATACGCCAATGGTATCGGCAGTTAGAATAATAAACGCTTTATTATCGCCTGCATTGTTCCTCTCAACACTAAGCTGCGCTATCGCCGCTTGCGCTTTGATGGCGACCATACGCTCGATGTACGCGGTTGGCGACTCATTGTCTTTGGGCGTTTCATCAACATCTACCGCCATAACGCTAAACTCTAGTGAGACACTCGCTAATAGTTCACGGCGACGCGGCGATCCTGAAGCCAAAATGATATCCATCACTGCTCTCTTTATTTTTGAAGTTTAAAAGCTTGAGACGTCTTAACGTACAAATTTGCGTAATATCAGTAATACTAATGGCCAGCTGACGATACTCATCAGTAAAGAGAACGCAGATTGAGCGACAAACACGCCTTGGGTAAACATCTGAAGTAGCCATAAGTTGAGCTGAAATATTATAAGCGCCGCTGATGCTAACAACCAAGCGCTGCTCGTTCTAAGCTCTTTGATATAGATGCTACTTGTCTTAGTAAAAAAGGCGACAACAACCGCTGCAAATGCTTGCTGACCTAAGCGCGTATCCATAAGCAAATCGGCTATAATACCAATAAGAAAAGCGGTAAAAACCCCTACGTAACGCGGCTGAAAGAGCAACCAAAATATGAGCACCATGATCATGACCATAGGACGCAAGGTTGCCATGCTTGAATTAAGGGGATAGACCACAAGTGAGGAGGCGACAACGAAGCTTGAAACGATTGCTAGTAGCAAAAGAGAGGTGGGTTGTTCAGAATCTGGATACGCCATGAGCTTACCTACATCAGTTGTATAGCAATCATTGGTTAGTGATGGCCAAAACCGCTATAAATCAGAGCAGAAGTTTATATGCTTGTTCGATACCGATTTAATTGGTGGTTGGCTGCAAAGTCTCATTAGTCGCCGCCATATTGTCTGTAGACCCTATTTCAATATTTGGCTCAGTATTTAGCGTGGCGTCCGTCTGCGGTAGTGAAAAGCGCTGAGTATCTGTCATTTTATCTTGCAAAATGAGTACATAAGCATTGTCAACGAAGTTGGCAGCGGGCGTCACCTCGATACTTCTAAAGTTATCCGCTTGCGTGTCTTTTATTAAAGCAATGCGCCCGACGCGATACCCTGCTGGAATACGTCCGCCTAAACCAGATGAGATCAGCTCATCGCCCACGCGGACATCTGAGGTTTTGAACACATAATTGAGATGTAGTGCAGTCGGTATACCCTTGCCTGTGACAATAGCGCGCTGGCCAGTACGCTTGATGGTGACCGCAACAGACTGCTGCTCATCGGTAATCAATAACAAGCGGCTGGTATTGGGGTAGACGTTGATGATTTGACCCAAAATACCGTCTTCGTCAATGACCGTTTGCCCCACTTGTACGCCATCTTGCTTGCCTTTATTAAGCACAACAATCTGCTTAAGCAAGTTGGTATCAGTACCAATGACCTGAGCCAGATTGAGGTCAAACTGCTCAGGCTTGGTCGTTGACAGGATACCTTGCAAGCGCGCGTTTTGCGCTAAGATATAATCTTGCTGCTGTAATTTGGCTTGTGCATGCAGTAGTTGTGATTTGAGCTGTACGTTTTCGCGGCGCAACACTTCTTTTGACTCAGTGCGACCTGACACCCAGTGCACCGCATAGCTTGGTAGTATAGATAACTCGTAAATAGGTTGCATCGCTGCATGACTGATATTACGCACAGGATTGAACCATTCTGGATTTTTGCTATCAAACCACATCAATATCAAAGCGACGATCAGTGCAATTGCAGTGATACGCAGTGACAAAGGCTGGCGAGCAAAAATACTTGGGGTCATAAGGATCTAATATCAGGTATTTAGAGCAGGGTTGATGGCATTAAAGGCAGCACAGCAGGCTACCTTTAATAAATGCTTAGTTAGATTTAAAAAAAGCTAAAAACGTTTATACAAAAATCATATTTAGGCTTTTGTTATTGATAAATTCAAGAGCAATACCACCACCGCGGCTCACACACGTTAAAGGATCTTCGGCTACGGTCACTGGTAGACCCGTCTCTCTAGAGATAAGCTTGTCCAAATCACGTAACAGAGCGCCGCCGCCCGTCAGTACGATACCGCGCTCAGCGATGTCTGATGACAGCTCTGGCGGCGTTTGCTCAAGCGCTGCTTTTACAGCGCTGACGATACCGCTTAATGGATCGCTTAGGGCTTTTTGCACTTCTTCTGAATTGACAGTAAAGGTCTTGGGCACGCCTTCTGCCATGCTACGTCCACGCACTTCTACTTCTAATTGACTGTCTTCGTTGAGTGCTGAACCCACCTCTGTTTTGATACGCTCAGCAGTCGTCTCACCAATAACGCAGCCATGGGTACGGCGCACATGGGTAATAATAGCCTCATCAAACATATCACCACCGATGCGAATCGATTCGGCATACACGCAGCCTGATAGCGCGATAACTGCAATCTCTGTCGTGCCGCCACCGATATCAACGACCATAGAGCCGCTTGCTTCGTGAACGGGCATGCCAGCACCAATTGCCGCCGCCATCGGCTCCTCAAGCAGTAGTACTTTGCTTGCGCCTGCTGATGAAACTGCTTCGCGAATGGCTTTACGCTCAACCAAAGTAGATTTGCAAGGCACACAAACGACAACGTTAGGCTGCGCCATAAAACGCTTGGCCTTTACCTTGGCAATAAAGTGCTTAAGCATCTTTTGCGTGACTTCAAAATCAGCAATCACGCCATCTTTTAGCGGGCGAATAGCGGTGATATTGGCAGGCGTACGACCTAGCATTTGCTTGGCGTCAAGACCTACAGCTGCTACAGTAGGATTTTGTGTACGATTGCTACGCAAGGCGACGACGGTTGGCTCATCGAGCACAACGCCTTTGCCAGGAATAAAAATTAAAGTGTTCGCAGTACCGAGATCGATTGCGATATTATTTGATAAAAATCCAAACAGGTTCATGACTAATATATCCAGCGTCTTACGGTGAGGCGAATGAGAGGCTAAGTCGTTCTTATTGGTATTGGTCAAAGGGTTTAATGCCTTTTAACCCTTTAATTTTCTTGATGAGTCTCAAGAGTTATCGACCCAATAAGTCGAACCTAAACAACAAAGATTAAATTGGGCTAAATTATACCGATTTGGCTTAAAAAAAACAGCGCTATTTGCATCTACCTAGTAATAACGTCTTGCTAAATACTAGTATCTGAACAAGATACGAGTAAATATTAGATAAAGCACTATCATTAATCACCCAACTTTGACTGCTCATTATCATACCTTGAATGCTGGCGCATATAAACCCTTGATATTAAATCAATCTTTTAGCCTCTAAACTCCTATTAACGTAATACTCAGCTTAGGCGGCCTGACTCCTTGTAAAGCTAGGCCTGTAAACCTAGGACTGTAAAGTTGGGATAGATGCTTTATAATAAACGCATATTACACCTATACCTTTATGCCTAA
>NZ_JBQQFC010000159.1:0-5531 GCF_052258445.1 Psychrobacter sp. T6-1 | reverse complement strand
AACTCAAACATTTCACGTTTAGGCTTTAGAGGTACTGAGGCTATCACTGCTGAAACTGATGTTATCTATCAGTTAGAGTATGGCATCGCCGTTGATGGCGAGAGCAGAACGTTTCAAAGCCGTGATACCTATCTTGGTTTAAAAAACGCAAACTTCGGTGAATTCCGTTTTGGTCGTAACTACTCAGTTATCGATTACATCAATAACGTCGCGGTCAACGAAGGCTACTGGGATAACCTAGGTCCTGGCAGTGCTGACTTTAATAACCCAAGTCTTAGCGAAGCACTAAACTTGACTGACGGTAACCGTGTTAATAATTCTATCGTCTGGAAAGCACCTAAATATAATGACCTACCGTTATCACTAGCCCTTATGTATGGTGCTGATGAGACTTTTGTTGAAGACAGCGATGATCGCAACGAAGGTTACGGTGCCTCACTCATGTTTGACGCAGGTACTGGTTTTACCGCTGGTATCGCCTATAGCGATGATCTAAACATTGCAGGTGAAATCTTACGTGGTAGTGCTAGCGTTGATCTAGGTAACTATGTGGCTTACCCAGTACAACTTGGTGTCTTGTATCAACAAGCAGACTTTGACTTCAGCGGTTCTGAAAAAGAGAAAGGCTTAGTGGTAAGTGCTGAGATGGGCTTAACTAACTTTGCTCGCCCTGCAACAGTCTATACTCAGTACAACCATACTAATAACTTAGATGGTATTGATGATGCTGACTCAGACCAGCTAGTTGTTGGCGGCACGTATGAGTTTAAGAAAAACATGATTGCTCATGCTTATGCGGGTGCGAACTCAGCTGAAATTGGCAACTCTAATACTGATATCGATCTATTCGCTATCGGTGGCGGTCTAGAGTACTTATTCTAGTCCAGCCTTTTAGAACTTGTTTAAAAAACTCATCCTCAGGGTGAGTTTTTCATTAAAGAATTTTACTTACCAATCTTGACAAAATTACGAAGTGGAGACATTTTATGAAAAAACTACTTTTAGCAACTTCAATTGCCGCACTGTCTGTATCAGCTGCTAATGCTGCACCTACTTTATACGGTAAAGCCTTCCTCACTACCGATTATGTTAACGCTGAGCTTGACGTTGAAGAGACTGTAGACGCTGATTTTGACGGCGATATACAAAGAATCAATAACGATAGTGATTCACTGCAAGTGAACTCAAACATCTCACGTTTAGGCTTTAAAGGCTCTGAGGCCATCACTGCCAATACTGATGTCATTTATCAGTTAGAATACGCTATCAACATCGATGATAGCGGCGATGATAACATTGGCTTCAAAAGCCGTGATACCTATCTTGGCTTAGCTAATGAGCAATACGGTCAATTCCGTTTTGGTCGCAACTACTCAGTAACCGATTATGTTCTTGATAACGTACTAGTGACCAAAGGCTATTGGGATAACATTGGTGCCAGTAGTATTAATGGCGGAACCGTTGCTGAAGCGTTGACTATGACTGACGGCACCCGTATTAATAACTCTATCATGTGGTTTGCGCCTAAGTACAATGACTTGCCATTAGACTTAGTACTACAGTACGGTGCTGATGAGACTTTTGTCTCTGATAGCGATGATCGTGACGAAGGTTACGGAGCTTCATTGAACTACAACCCAGGCACAGGCTTTACGGTTGGTGTGGCTTATGATAAAGACATGACCATCAATGGAGACATCCTGCGTGGTACCGCAAGTTTAGATCTAAGTAACTACATTACTATGCCAATTACAATGGGACTGCTTTATCAGCAAGCTGATTATGATGGTCTTGGTGAAGAAGACGGCCTAATCGTTAGTGCCAAAATGGGTCTAGATAACTTTGCTCGTCCAGCAGCTATTTATGCACAGTACAATAAAACAGATAGCTTAAGTGGTCTTGACGGCAATGACTCTGACCAGTTTGTGGTTGGTGGTCAGTACTTCTTTAAAGACAATATGATTGCGCATGCTTACGCTGGTTATAACTCTGCTGATTTAGACAATGATAGATTCTTTACCCGTGAAGATGTAGACGGTGATAATGGTGAAGTTGTTAGTGTTCGTGGTAGCGGTGATGCAAACGTTCTTGCTATCGGTGCTGGTCTAGAATACTTATTCTAATCTAAATGCAAGACATGGTTTATTAAGAACTCATCCTTCGGGGTGAGTTTTTTGTTTGCTTTATTTAATCTTTAGAAATAGGTAAGCTTAAACTATCGATTTTAAGAATGGTTTGCATAGCTATCAGTCAACATTTTAATAAATAAGTAGAGACATGTTATGAATAAGCGACTCATCGCCGCGTCGATTATCAGTTTACCTATGACAACAACTTATGCCGCGCCAGAGATCTACGGCAAAGCTTTTGTCACGGCCGATTACGTTGATAGTCAAGCAGACTACAGTCATCGTAGTGATGTCTCTGATTTATCCGATAATGGGTCATTACAAGTCAACTCAAATTCTTCGAGACTTGGATTTAGAGGATCTGAGGCGATAACAGACAATACGGACATCATTTATCAGCTGGAATATGGCGTTGATTTTGATGGTGAGGGCAGCCGTAATCTATTGAGCCGAGATACCTATTTAGGTCTCAAGGGCAAAGGTGTTGGCGAATTTCGTTTTGGTCGCAACTCCTCTATTTTAAGTTATGCTTATGAGCCTGTCGTCACCAGAGCTTATTGGGATAATTTGGGCAAAACTAAGCTGGGTTCTGATGAGCTCGTCTCAGCGCTTAATATGATTGACTACACGCGCAAAGACAATTCAGTCATATGGATAGCTCCAACTTACAAGCATTTTAACCTAGTGGCGCAGTATGCAACTAATGAAAGCCAGAGCATAGGGCGTGATGATGGTTTTGGGGCGTCTTTAACTTATGATAAAGAAGGTATTAGAGCTGGCGTGACCTACAGTCAGGATATCGAGGTACGCGGTAGTATTAATGCCTCAAGTGAAGTTACTGACGGTGATGATGAGCAAAGTCTCGACTATAGCGGTGAGGTCATACGCGCTACGCTGACGGTAGATCTAGATGAGTATATTGATATACCAGCGCCGCTCACAATGGGGCTGCTATACCAGCAAGCGGATTATAATTTTAGAGGGTCTAAAAAAGAAAAAGGGTTGATTGCGAGCGCTAAGGCATCACTAGATAATTTTGCGCGTCCTACTAGCGTATATCTGCAGTACAACCAGACAGACAATCTAAATGGTATTGGTAATAATAAATCCAAACAGCTGGTGCTTGGTGGTGAGTATGATTTTAAAGACAATATCATCGCTCATGCTTACATCGGCAAAAACTCAGCGGACTATACTGATCTTGTGAATCAAAGCCGCGGCGTCGCTGATATTGAGGTCTTAGTCATTGGCGGCGGTCTTGAGTATTTGTTTTAATCTCATTGTCTAAAGTGAGAGATTTGAGCGAGTTTAGCTTTTGCTCTATATTTCATGGCATATTTTTAGTAAAATCCTTCTTTACCAATTATTGATGAGTACTATGACCAAATTTATATTTGTGACCGGTGGGGTCGTGTCCTCACTAGGAAAAGGAATCACCGCTGCTTCCTTAGCCGCCATATTAGAAGCGCGCGGCGTCTCTGTAACCATGACCAAGATGGATCCGTATATCAACGTCGATCCCGGTACTATGAGTCCCTTCCAGCATGGCGAGGTATTTGTCACCGAAGACGGCGCTGAGACAGATTTGGATTTGGGCTACTACGAGCGTTTTCTGCGTCACTCAAAGATGAGTAAGAGCAATAATTTCACCAGTGGCCGTATCTACCAAAACGTCCTTAATAAAGAGCGCCGTGGTGAATATCTTGGCGGTACTGTGCAGGTTATCCCGCATATCACTGATGAGATTAAGAGCAAAATCCTAGCCAGCGGTGAGGGCTACGATATCGCCATTATCGAGATTGGCGGTACGGTTGGTGATATCGAATCACTGCCCTTTATGGAAGCCGTGCGTCAGATGCAAGTCGAGCTGGGCCGCAATAGAGCCATGCTGATGCATCTAACACTAGTACCTTATATCGCCAGTGCTGGCGAGACCAAGACCAAACCGACTCAGCATTCGGTCAAAGAGCTGCGCTCTATCGGCCTGCAGCCTGATATCTTAATCTGCCGCTCTGATCATCATATCTCTCAAGACAACCGCCGCAAGATTGCGTTATTTACCAACGTGGAGGAGCGTGCGGTTATCATGTGTGAAGATGCACAAAGTATCTATCAGATACCTCGTACGCTTTATGAGCAAGATCTTGATGATTTGATTTGTGAACGTTTTGGTTTAGACGTACCAGAAGCCGATTTGAGCGATTGGGATAAAGTTGTTAAAGCGCAGCTCAATCCTGTATCCACGGTCACTGTTGCTATGGTCGGTAAGTATGTTGAGCTACCTGATGCCTATAAGTCGATTAATGAGGCACTGCTTCACGCTGGCATCACTCATCAGACCAAAGTCGTCATTGACTATATCGATGCTGAACATCTAGAGAGCGACAATGCTCTATACGCGCGCCTAGGTGAGGCTGATGGCATTTTAGTCCCAGGTGGCTTCGGTGAGCGCGGTACAATGGGTAAGATAAAAGCCATTACTTACGCCCGCGAAAACAACATCCCGTATCTTGGGATTTGCTTGGGGATGCAGCTGGCAGTGATTGAGTATGCGCGTAATGTGCTAGGTATTGATGCTAATTCGTCAGAATTTGATCGCAAAACGGCAGAACCTATTATTGGTCTGATTACCGAGTGGTTAGACGAGCGCGGTGAGCTACAGATTCGTAGTGATGATTCAGATCTTGGCGGTACGATGCGCTTAGGCGCGCAGCAAGCGGAGCTGGTCGCAGGTAGTAAGCTTGCGCAAATATACGGCGCTAACAATATCACTGAGCGTCACCGTCATCGTTATGAGATGAACAATCGCTATATTGAGCCACTAGAGCAAGCTGGCATGATGATATCAGGCTACTCTGCCAAGCAGCATCTGGTCGAGTCGGTTGAGATCAGCGAGCACCCTTGGTTTATCGCGGTACAGTTCCATCCTGAATTTACTAGCTCGCCACGCGGTGGTCATCCGCTCTTTAATAGCTTTGTCAAAGCGGCAAAGAATTATAATGATAAATAAGCTATAGCAATTGTTTTAAACTTTAGCCAATAAAAGACTAATCTACGGATTGGTCTTTTTTTATATCCGATTGAGACGTTTAGCCCTCAATCTTTATCAAATAATGAACTAGGTTGAATTATGAGCTGAAAATAGCGAGAGACGATTACGTTCGTGGACTTTTCTTTATCGTTGTATCGGTTACAATAGCGATAAGTCTTAACATAAATTGTTGATAACAATAAATAGGAAAACGAATAATGGATAATGTATTACAGGCGCAATCACATATTGAGCTAAAGACCCCTAATAGCAAAATTATCAATATTGGCAACGATCAGCCGTTTGTACTTTTTGGTGGGATGAATGTCCTTGAATCAAAAGAGATGGCGTTTGAGATCGCTGAACAATAC
>NZ_JBQQFC010000158.1:0-5535 GCF_052258445.1 Psychrobacter sp. T6-1 | reverse complement strand
AGATATTCGCGATGAAGAATCAATCACTATCCTCGCCCAGCATTGGCATAACAAAAAGCTTAATCGCGGGACGCACAGGGCCAATCAATTTATCATTACTTTGCGAGATATTACTTTGCAAGATATTGAATTGAAGGATGACGATAAGTCGTCTGTAGAACAGCATCTAGCGACTATTAGCAAAAGCGGTGTGCCTAATTATTTTGGTCCACAGCGTTTTGGCTGGCAAGGCAACAATATTAAAGAAGCCTTAGCGCTGTTTGCGCGCTCCATACCAGAGCATCAAGCTACGCCCAAAAAGAGCAAACGTAAACGTGCACCGCGCGAGCAAAACTCGATGGAGTTGTCAGCGGCGCGTAGTTTAATTTTCAATGAGATATTGGCTGCAAGAGTGCGTGATGGCAGTTGGAATACGGGACTAGATGGCGAGGTATTTAACCTCGATGGCTCAGGGTCGATATTTGCTAGCGATAGCATAGAAGATACATTACGCGAGCGCCTTGCCAGCGCCGACATTCATCCAACGGGCGTCTTGTGGGGCACATCTAACGATAAGGTCAGCGGGTTAGCCGCCCAGCTTGAAGCTGATGTCATAGAGAATAATCTATTATTAACAGAGCTAGCAAAAGGTTTAGAGCTGCGAGGCATCAAAGCGCAGCGGCGAGCATTGCGATTACCGATTGAAGCGATGCGTTGGGAGTGGCAAGAGCAGCAAGATAGTAGTGAGCAGACATTAGTGCTCAGCTTTACTTTGACGACAGGTAGTTTTGCCACTAGCGTGCTGGCAAGTGTCGTTCAAAACTTACAAATGGCGTGAATAAGGCTTTTTTACTGCCTGATACTATTTGCAGTAACGCTTTTTGGTAATAGCGCCTTGCACCAGTAACTCGTTGGCGCTAACCACTTGATTACGGCCTAGATGCTTGGCTTTATACAAAGCTTTATCCGCTATACTGATAAAGTATTGGCAGATATCATTCGGTAATGAGATAGCATCTGTATGGGCTACAGACGTTATTTTGTATGCCGTTAGCTCCTCGTAGTCAACGCTATAAACCCCAAAGCTTGCTGTAACATTTAGATACTCTACTGTATCCACACTCTCTACAGCCTCTAAATTATCACTAAGGGCGATAGGATGCTGAGCGATATCTTGTCTTAATTGCTCGGCGATACTCATGGCTTTATTATGTGCTGTGTTAGGCAATACGACCAAAAACTCTTCGCCGCCATGGCGGCTAACGATAGCGTCTTTGACTGCTACATCTAATTTGGGCTTTGACAGTTCTAATTTAGGCTTTGACAGTATAGCCGATACTTTTTGCAGTACTCTATCGCCTGCATCATGACCTTGCTCATCATTAATGTCTTTAAAATTATCAAGATCGAGTAAGATAATGCTAAAGCTTTGTCCGCGAGACATTTTTCTTAATGCTTGTTGCATCATCTCAAGACCATGACGGCGACTCTTTAAATGCGTCAAATCGTCTTGATTGGCCTGTTTCAGGCTCTCATCTTTACTGGCGTATAAAACAAGCAGCAACACTCTAAACACCGCAACGATAAAAATCGCTTTTGGCAGCGCCAAATACATATGCGTTGAGCGCCAAAAAAACGCTGAAGAGCGCTGAATCTCTCTAACGCTATCCCATCTTAGATCATTGTTTTTGAAGTTTGAGGCAGCGATAGCATTCTCGATCGTCATCACCTCATTATAAGTCAGTTGATGATATACCTCAGGCGGCAGTGAAGTCACAACCAACTGGCTCAAATTAGGTAAAGCAATACCAAAATATGGCAAAGAGACGGCAAACAATATCAAAAAGGTTTGCGCCAAAAAAGCACGCCAAATGTAGCACTGTTCAATCAGCATCATACCAAGCATAGCGCCGCCAACCAGAGATACTCCAGCAAGCAGACTGCTATAGCCCATGATGACGATAGCGATGGCAATGTAGACTGTGTATATAGTGACCAGAATAATTTGCCACAGATGCAGGCGCTGATCTGAGGTTTTGATGCGCGCAACATGACCGACTATCCAGTACGAGAACAGTCCTATGACAGTCGTCCATATCCAGACTGGATAGAGCAGATCCATGTTGACATATAGACCATAAGTGTCTCGTTTGAACCATACAAACAAGCACCATAGCCAATGCAATGCGACCTCGATGACTATAAATAACGCAAACAGCGATGCCCTATCAGCAGCTTGCCACTCAAAAATAATCTGAGTAAGTTTTTTATAGCCCAACTGGTCTATAGATACCGGCATAAATAAGTAGCCAAATGGTTTACGCTTATGTTACGCAATTATATACACGTGTTAAGACTAATAGCGCTTTACTTTGTTACAAGGTTATTCTCGCCTCTAAAACTTCTCGCCTCCAAAATACAGACACCTACTAAACTGTATTTGCTAACACCTAAATTTATAATAGTATAAGTTTTTAATCGTGGTTCTCGCTATTAGCGAAAGCTTTGCCAAACGCCCCGCTGATCTGCATTTAGAGTAGGAATATCACCTAGCTTGCGCCACGGCATATTGCTACCATGAAAGTCGCTACCGGTTGACACCCCTAGATTGTGCTCTGTAATACTGCGATCAACCATACGCCGAGTGCTCAGCGGTTCACTATCAGCAGGTAGCTCGCAGGCATCACCGCCAAGTGCGGCAAACTCCTCGATAAGTTTGCGCACCCGCGTCGCTGAGAGCTGATAACGGGTAGGATGAGCAAGTACTGCTTTGCCGCCGCAAGCATGAATGAGCGCGATACCATCCGCCATACTCAGTGCGTCAAGGGCCACATAAGCGGGCTTATTATCAGCCAAATACTTATCGAATGCCTTTTGTACAGTTTTGACCTCACCGCGCTCAAACAATACTTGACCGATATGAGCGCGTCCAACCGCTTGCGGGTTATCGCCCGCTTTAGCCAACACTTCTTGCCATAATTCATCAAACTCAATGCCGAGTAGCGTGCTCAGCTTTTCGGTGATGCGCTGACCGCGAGTCGCTCGGCTGTCTTGCAGCTGCTGCAAAGTGGCATGCATCTGCGCGCGATCGGTAAAATCAAGGCCCACCACATGGATGATTTTATTCGTAGATTTGTTCTTGCCGTAGCCACCACTCAAGGTGTGCTCGCAGCTGATCTCAACCCCATTAATAAGCTGCATGTCATAAGTATTAGCCGCAGCGCGCGCCTCATCGATACCTGCTAGCGTATCGTGATCGGTCAATGCCAAAACATCGACACCAGCGACATGTGCGCGGCGAACGACTTCAGCAGGTGCAAAGGTGCCATCAGAGCAGGTACTGTGGCAGTGCAAATCGATTTTCATAGGTACAGCCTTATTCATGCGTTGATTGCTTTTTTTTAGCCCAGTAGACGTGTAAACTATCTCCTACGTTTTGATGGACACTATCCTAGCTATGAAAGCTCTATTAGATTTTATTCCCCTGATTGCCTTTTTTATCGTTGCCCGCAATCAAGGTATCTTGGCCGCAGCAGGTGCTCTGCTTATAGCGACTCTCGTCGTTTACGTCATTCACTTTGCCCGTCAAAAAGGCAAACTTGATAAGCAGCAATGGGTAGTTCTGTTATTGACCATTGTCTTTTGCGGTGTCACCTTATTGCTGCGTGATGACATCTACTTACGCTGGAAATCACCGATTATAAACGGGGTGTTTGCCTTTGCCTTGCTCGTAAGCGTAGCTATTAACAAGCCTTTGATGCGCCTGGCAATGAAAGAGGTCTTTACGCTTACTATGAGCGGCTGGAAAAAGCTCACTATCGCTTGGGCGCTGTTTTTTGTGCTTATGGGCGTGCTGCATTATATCACGGCCTTTACCATGTCGAACGAAGCTTGGATCAACTTTAAGACTTACGGCTGGATTCCTATTATGCTCGTTTTCGTCATTGCTCAGTTTGTAGTGCTAAAAAACCATGTCAATCCAGCACTGACGGACAAAACTGCCAAATAGATTTAAAACTTTACTTTTCTTGTATTATACACTCGCTATTTTACTCTTAATTAAGGAGCCACCATGGCCTTATTTGCTATCATCGGTCATGACGTTGCAGGTAGCCAAGCGCAACGCCTAATCACTCGCGCAGAACACGTCGAGCGCCTGCAAGCCTTAGATCGTGAGCAGCGCTTAATCATCGCAGGTCCTACCCCTATCGAGCATGGTAGCGACGCTATGTCAGGCAGCCTGATTATCGCGGATTTTGATACGCTCAAAGACGCGCAAACTTGGGTAGATGCCGAGCCTTACCTGCGTGATGGTGTGTATAGTCATGTAGACGTCAGACCTTTTATTCATACCTTGCCTGCCAACAAGGCAGCACAATCGTGAATCGATTGAAACATTATAAGTACGGTCTAATGAGCATCATGCTATTGGCGACAATGCCAGTGCAAGCGGCTTCAACACTAACTCCTAGTGCTGAGCCTACGCCTTTAACAACGACTCAAATGACAATGACTGAGCCCAGTACCGCTCAAGCTGATCCAGACTTAGCTTTGTCCATTGATAATACCCTAGCGGCGCAAATGCAACCCTCCAATCAAGCATTATCGGATGCCAATCAAGAGCTATTAGGGCGCAATGCCAAGCTGCAACGCCAAGTTAATGACTTACAAACGCAGGTTAACGTCTTGGTCTATGAGAGTAAAGGTCAGCTGTTTTTATACGGTGCATTTACAGTACTCATCAGCTTACTGGTCGGTATTTTTATCTCTTGGCTGGTTTTTGTACGCCGCGAGCGCTGGTAACCTGCTTTTATTGCCTTATTTGATGTGATCTTTTATGTCTAATCCTGTTGCGCCAATTGGGCATCTTGACCCTACAAAAGCTACGAGCTATGCCAATATCATCAAGCCTGCGCAGATTGACTGGCAAAAGGACGATACAGGTAACCTAGTGCCCGTATCAGGTGAATTTGGTGACGTTTATTACTCACAGGCTAATGGCTTAGCAGAATCTCGCTACGTGTTCTTGGAGGGCAATCATGTATCTGAGCGCTTGGCAAATCTAGCCCCTTATCAAACCTTTAGTGTCGCTGAATTGGGTTTTGGCACTGGCCTCAATGTCCTAGCTCTCTGGCACTTATGGCGCAAGCTTCGAGCAACGCATGCGCATTTAAGTAATGCGCGCTTACATATTATCACTACTGAAAAGCATCCTATACCTATCGAGGATTTGACCGAGATACTGGGCATTTGGTGCCAGCGTGCGCCAGAACTACGAGCGATGGTAGTAGAGTTGTTGGCAGCCTATCCTATCCTTATTGCAGGCTGTCATCGCCTTAACTTTAGCGCTGATAATCTAACGCTCGATATCTGGCTGGGTGATGCTGCCGATAGCTTAGCTAAACTTGCAACTGATCACTCTAATTGTCAATCTACTCAAAAGAGCACGCCCATTGATGCTTGGTTTTTAGATGGTTTTGCGCCCTCTTGCAATGAGTCCTTGTGGGCAGAGTCGGTATTTAGTCAGATTAAACGCTTATCTTCTATCGGTACGAC
>NZ_JBQQFC010000157.1:0-5536 GCF_052258445.1 Psychrobacter sp. T6-1 | reverse complement strand
GCCGTGTCTGGAACACAGCTTTGATAAACTAGCAGCGATCAGCAGTGCCATGGTTGAATGTTCAACACGCCCTAATGCAAATACCGTATTACTCAGCAGCGATAGCGATCATCTCAACGAGTAGCTCAGGACGTGCTAGAGCTGATTCACCACAAGCGCGGGCGGGCGGTTGAATGCCTTCGAACCACTTGTCCCACACCTCATTCATCGCCGCAAAGTCAGCCATATCCTTTATCCAAACTGTCACAGATAGCAGTTTAGATTTGTCACTACCTACTTCTTCTAGTAGCGTTTGAATCTTCTCTAAACAGGTTAGTGTTTGCGCTTGGATATCGTCTTCGGCGTTACCAACTTGACCGCACAGATATACGGTTTGGTTATGTACGACGATCTTACTCATACGCTGATTGCTATGCAGTTTCTTAATCATTATTTATCCTTATATACTTTAGTTTAAAAATTATTTTTTAGCGAAACGTTGGGCATTAAATGGTTCAACATCAACCGTTAGCGGCTTGTCGTGGATTAGCTCTTCGACCAGACGACCGGTAATTGGTCCCAAAGTAAAGCCTTGGTGACTATGCCCAAAGGCGAACCATAACTTGTCATGCTTATCCGCAGGCCCAATGACAGGCTTCATATCTGGCATACAAGGACGCGATCCTGCCCATGCCTCACTCTCTACCGCATCCTCTAAAGGCAGTATTTTAGTTGCCAGTTTCAATACCGTTTTTAGTTGACCGAAGTTCTTGGGTGCATCCATCGTCGTCATCTCAGCGCCTGTCGTAATACGAATGCCTTGCTGCATCGGGCCCATGACGAAGCCTTTGTCCATGTCAAACATACTATGATGGATGGTGTTTTTGTCACTGATCTTGAAGTGTTGATGATAGCCGCGCATCGGGAACAGAGGTAGATTGTAGCCCAGTGGTTTGATTAGCTCATTTGACCAAGGACCTGCCGCAATAACCAAATGATCGCTATGATAGGTTTCGTTATCCGTCACCACCTGCCAGCCTTTGCCATCGTTGTTATCAGAAGGTGTGATTTCTTTGACGTTGCTCTCTTTAATTATCCCTTGCATCTCTTCAAAGTTTTTAGCGTATGCTTTTACCAGTGCACTTGGGTTTGAGACTTGCCAAGAGTTGAGCCAGTGAATAGCACCGACAAAACCCTCAAAATTAGCATTAGGCTCCATCGCTTTTAACTCATCTAGGCTGAGAACTTTGTGCTCAACGCCCTGCTCGCGATCTTCAATAGCGGTCTTGGCGGCCTTTTTAAGCGTCTCCTCTGAGCGGTGCAACTGTAGCCAGCCATCACGGGTGATCAGCTTATCAGCGCCTGAGGCTTCGATCATGACCTGATGCTCGCTGGTGCAATGAGCAATCAGCGTTTGCCATTCTGATTCAATCTTTTTGACCGAATCTGGCGTTGAGAATTTCCAATATTGCAGTAGCGCTTGATGATAACGTAGCAGCGCAGGTATGCGGTAGCGAATATCGGTGCCTTGATTCGGTAATACGCGCACCATTTCTGTGATCTGACGCGGAAAAGGATGGGTATGAATGGCTTCACGCTGAATGAGACCGGCGTTACCATATGAGGTTTCAAGCCCTGGCAGTTTTCTATCTAGCATCAGTACTTTCGAGCCATTTTTTTGTAAGTGCCAAGCTGCTGCGGTGCCGACCATACCTGCACCAATCACAATCACGTCATAACGCATAGCCTATCCTTTTCGCTAAGAGCATAGAGAAGTTTAATGCGATATGGTAACGCATTACTGTAGATTTTAAACCACTATTTGACAAAATATTTTGTTAACTCTTACTTTTGGTTATATAACTTTTTTATTTTTATCTTTACTAAGTATGTGCACCAAATTTCACGACTTGATTTGTTTTATTAAGGGCGCATTACATAGCTTTGAATATCTACGGTTAGGATAATTTTTTATGAATCCTGTTGTGATCGGCTATGGATTTTTGGCGTTGGCTATCGTCTTTGAAGTATTAGGTACGACCTTTTTGGTCAAGTCTGAACAGTTTACCCGCTTAGTGCCTACGGTTTTGATGGCAGTACTCTACATCGGCTCGTTTTACTTTTTGTCGCAGACGCTAAAGACGATTCCTTTAGGTATCGCCTATGCCATTTGGGGCGGTGTGGGTATTGTATTGACCGTTATTATCGGAGTGACCTTGTTTAAACAAAGTATCGACATACCAGCGATAACGGGTATCGGTTTGATCATTCTAGGCGTTGTGGTGATCAATGTGTTCTCTAAGACGGTTGGGGGTTAGAATATACATTATGGTGCTCACCACCACACCGGATCTGCACTTGCCAGCGCCGCTAATCCTTTAGTAGATGACTTAACCTCAACCTCGCTAGCGGACAGCTCGGCAACAAACCGTGAGGGCTTATCAAAATATCCAGAGTAGCTGGCGAAGTAATCAGGCGCAGTTAAGTACAGCTTGTTTTTGGCGCGGCTACAGGCTACATAGAACAGTTTGCGCTCCTCTTCTAATTCCTCAAAGTCATCTAATGAGCGATGGTGCGGGGTCATGCCATCAACTAAGGAATTCACAAAAACAATTGGCCACTCCAGCCCTTTAGCACTATGAATGGTTGAAATAGTGACCTTGTCTGTGTCGTCATCCTCAGGAGCATCCATCGCTGCCACTGAATCGTTGGGTGGATCAAGGGCTAAGTTCTCTAAAAAGTTATCTAGGCTACTATGCTCAGTCGCCAAGTTCTTGAGCACACGAAAATCCTCGCTACGCTCGCGCCAGTTTTCCTCAACCGTCTTTAAAATAGGAATATAAAAGTCGAGCACCAGATCGATAATCGTCTCAACCGACTGCGCTTGTTGCGCTTTGCTCAAGGTGCTATGCAGCGGTGCAAGCTGTGGGCTTTTCTTACTAAATTTGGGTAATAGCAAGGGTTCAAACGAGTTGTCATCACTATTGATCACTTGCGTTAAGCGCGTAGCAGTGACTGCCCCAACGCCCTTAAATAAGGTCAAAATACGATGCCACGCAATCGTGTCATTGGGGTTATACAGAATTTTAATAAAGGCTAAGACGTCCTTGATATGGCGACGCTCAATGAACTTAATACCGCCGACGACGATAAAGGGAATACGGCGCTCCATAAATTCCAGCTGCACATAGTTGGACTGAAAGGAGGTTCGGCACAGTACCGCAAAGTCGCTATAGTCATGCTCAGCTTTGTGCTTAATAATCTGATTAGCGATGTATTTGGCCTCTTTTGTCTCATCGCTAGCACGGCTAAAGATGGGTTTTGCGCCTGTTATAGCCGCGTTTGAGTACAGCTGCTTTTGGTAGCCTAAAGTGATTTGCGCAGACAAGGCATTGATATAGCTTAAAATAGCAGGCGTACTACGATAGTTTTGCTCAAGCTTAATCAGACTCGCTTCAGGGTAGGTCTCCCCAAACAGTAAGATGTTTTCATAATTTGCACCGCGAAAGGCGTAGATGCTTTGATTATCATCGCCGACGACCATCAGCGATACAGACGCGGGCGCACAGATGAGATCGATGAGCTGCTTTTGCGGAATATTGGTATCTTGATATTCATCAACCATGACGTAGCGATAGTTGTCTTGCAAGAGCTGACGGAAGGTATCATTAGACTTTAGATGGCGGACCACTTGGCTGATAATGTCGTCAAAGTCGTACAAATGGTTGGCGCGTTTGTACTCGTGAAAGTCGATAGCCAATTGCTCAATGATAGGGATATGAATGGCAATATCAGGATAGCTGTCTTCGATCAGAGTATTGATCGGGATACGGCGGTTTCTGGAGGTGGAAAAGATATTTTGTAAGGTGCGTTTGCGCGGAAAGGCTTGTTTTTGTGTTTGCGCAGGGTACTTTTTTTCTTTATAGATCAGATCAATAGCGTCCTCGGCGTCGCCAGTATCCAAAATAGTAAAGCGTGGATTGATACCGAGTAGCCCTGAGTATTGTCGTAGTAGCCGATTACAGAATGAATGAAAAGTGCCGCTGGTGATATCGCTTATCATCTTGCTAGTGGGTAAGATGTCCTCGGATAACTCTTCATCAGACAGTGTATTCGTGAGTAAGGTTTTTGCGCGGCTTTTGATCTCATTGGCCGCTTTTCGGGTAAAGGTCAGTAATAGTATTTGCTTAGGCGCAACGCCATTTTCTAACAGATAACTAGTACGGTAGGTCAGCGTTTTAGTCTTACCCGAACCTGCTCCAGCGATGACTAGCGCTTTGCCTTGGGTAGTAGTGGCCGCAAGCAGTTGATTAGGATTAAGCTCGCGGGCGTAATCCACTTTGAGTCCCAAATTATTATGCAGGCGCTCATCAATGACCTTGTCATCAGCATCCACCAAATTCGCCTCTAACTTTTCGATAGCTTGTTCAAGGCGTGCAAGCTTGGGTTTTATGTCTACAAAGTTTTGTGGATAATTGTACTGGCGTGTATCAAAGATTGTCATCGTTATTAAGTGCCCATCATATTGTTTTGATAAATTTGTTTGCGAATGCTTTAGGAGAGTAAATACAAAGGCATTACTCTTAAGGTAGTTATAGAGTACCCATAAAAAGGCCTGTGCGCTATGGTATAAATACAAAGTAACAACTCACCCATCCCCTAGCAAATTTGCTACAATATGCCCAATTTTGGACGACGCTCCAAGCGCGCGGTCCTCCCTTATTTTACAACACTATTTTTAATACTACTGAGAGACCATTATGGGTTTTAATTGCGGCATCGTTGGCCTACCAAATGTGGGCAAGTCCACTTTATTTAACGCCTTGACCAAAGCGGGTATCGCGGCAGAGAACTTTCCGTTTTGTACCAAAGATCCCAACACTGGCATCGTGCCTGTCCCTGATCCAAGGCTAAAAAAGCTTGCTGATATCGTCAATCCTGAGCGCGTTATGCCAACGACGATGGAGTTCGTCGATATCGCAGGCCTCGTCGCTGGTGCATCAAAAGGCGAAGGCATGGGTAATCAGTTCCTAGCCAATATCCGTGAGACCGATGCCATTGCCCACGTGGTACGCTGCTTTGATGATGACAACGTCGTCCACGTCGATGGTCGCGTCAGCCCTATCGATGATATAGAAACCATTAATACTGAGCTGGCACTTGCTGATTTAGAGGCCGTTGAGCGCGCCATCCACAACCAAACCAAAAAGGCCAAAGGCGGTGATAAAGACGCGCAAGCTTTGCTTGATGTGTTTAAAAAAGTCGAGCCATTACTGGCTGAAGGTAAGGCGGCGCGCGCCGCGAATTTAGATATCGATGAGAAAAAACTTATTAGAAGTTATGGCTTGATCACGCTCAAACCAACCATGTATATCGCTAACGTGTCGGAGGATGGTTTTGAAAATAATCCGTATCTTGACGCCGTACGTGATTATGCGACAGGCGAAGAGTCAATCGTGATCGCCTTGTGCAATCAGATTGAATCTGAAATTGCGCAGCTCGATGAAGATGACAAAAAAGACTTCTTAGAAGATATGGGTATGGACGAGGCGGGTCT
>NZ_JBQQFC010000156.1:0-5555 GCF_052258445.1 Psychrobacter sp. T6-1 | reverse complement strand
TCAGAAGTTGGCCTTGCGATGCAAGCGCATCAAACGCTTAGCGAAAATGGCGTTGGCGTCCGTGTGGTCTCTATGCCCTGTGCGGAGATCTTTATGGAACAAGACGCTGATTACCGCGACTCGGTATTGCCTGCCACTATCCGCGCCCGCGTCGCAGTGGAGGCCGCGCATGTGGACTACTGGTACAAGTTCGTCGGTCTTGATGGTAAAGTCATCGGCATGACCACTTATGGTGAATCTGCGCCTGCTAGCGATTTGTATAAAGAGTTTGGTATTACCGCGGATGCGGTGGTTGAAGCGGTAAATAGTTTGGCCTGATTTGTAGGCTGCGGCTTTAACCCAGTACTTAGCTATGATTCATAGTTAAATTGAAGAGATTGTAAGAGGAGGAGCTGCTGGATAATTCCGGTGGCTCTTTTTTTATATTTAGAATACTATTCTCTAGATTACTGTTTGGATATTTGAAACATCCAAATAGCTTTTTAAAACCTTGTTAACAAGATCTGTAGCGTGGAAGGAATATCTAGTGAAGAATAATTTTACAGTTGATAATGACACTGTTGCTTCAAACCCGAGTAATGCAGAACTCAAAAAACGGGTATGGTTTCGACATAATAAGATAGTTGTAGGTTCACTACTCTTGTTTGTAGTTTGGTCGCTACTAGCTACTGTGATTATCGATATCGTATATTTATTCGTTATTGTTGTAGCAGTTATTATAAATGTTTACTATTGGACAAACAAAAAAGAGCATTTCTTAAGTGGTCATTCAAACGGTGGTATCGTTGTGGGTACTTATCCTACTCTCGTTGCTGTGAATGGAGACTTGAGTAAAGGCTATGGTTACTTTCCAGTTATAAAGATAACAAAACGCAATTCATTAAAAAATGTGAACATCGGTGACAGGATTCCAACTGTTGCCCTTTATACTGCTTCATCAGATGAATTCTTATCACATTGGATAAACTTTAACCCAATTCCCTTATCTTATGCTACAGATGATCCAAAAGTACTTGAACAAGCTATGCAGAGCTATCCAAATGAACAGTGGGAACAGCTAGAAAACTACTTGTTAAATTTGGAGAAACCCTACAAAGTTGGTTTGTATCAAGTTGAGAAAGAGCATAGTAGTTGGAATGAGGTATCGAATGACTCCCTAAATGTTCTAAATCGTCTTGAGCTTGAAGAAGGGCATGAGGGTATAAACCTGACAAAAATTATTATCAGTGTGGTTGTGTTTATAGCTATTTTAAAAGCAGTAGAATTTTTTGTTTAAAAACGCTACAAATGGTTTGCCTATTCGGTTATTAAGTGTACATAAGCGTCGCTGATGAAATAATTTTTTATAGGATTCGCCCCATACTTTATACTAACCAAAAGATCAGTGCGCAAAAAGCAGTTTATGTTTTGCTATTTATCGATTATCGATATACAATAAAAAACGTTCGCAATACTTTGGCATAAATATGACGATTGATTTTAAATGTAGCGATACGCGAGCGCTTTTTGAAACAGGAAAAACCAAGCGTTGGTCTGCAATCAAAAATGTAGCAGAACGAAAGCTATTACTGTTAGATAATGCAATTATTTTAGAAGATTTGAAATCGCCGCCTGGCAATCGTTTAGAAGCGCTACGAGGTAATAGAGAAGGTCAACACAGTATTCGTATTAACGCTCAATTCAGACTATGCTTTGTTTGGACAGACAAAGGAGCTATAGAAGTAGAGATAGTTGATTATCATTAATTTTAAATATAGTAGAATAAATAGAGGTTATTATGACTAAAAATGGTATGCGCCCCATACATCCAGGCGAAGTATTGCGAGAGGATTTTCTTAAGCCCCTTGATATGAGTGCTAATGCTCTAGCTAATAATCTTGGCGTCACGGCGGCTCGTATCAATGAAATTATCCGCGAGAAGCGAGGAGTTACCGCAGATACTGCTTTACGTCTAGCTAAGTATTTTGGTGGTAGCGCGCAGTTTTGGCTTAATTTGCAATCAACTTATGAGCTACGATTAATTGAGACGAATGATCTACAGTTTTTAGATGATATTGAGCCTATTGAGTATGCCTAATGGGTGCAAGGTAAGCGTAGCTAATAGTATGAAAGGTTAAAAATCGTATTAATAGGTTATGTCTTATCGTCATTCTCTGTGAGAATTTAAAAGTTTAATACTACCTTATAGTGAATATCACACTTTGACTATCTGGCAATCCTTAGTTCGCCGCTACCAGCTGACCTGATATCTCAAGTGGTATGTCATTGCCAACGAGGTTTGGAAACGCGGTAACGCCGTAGTCGTATCTGTTAATGGTGCCTGTTGCCTTAAACTTGATAACAGGTTGACGAGTGGCAGGGTCATTTTGAACGTTGTTGAGTTTGACCTTGACGGTTAGCGGCTTGGTTTGTCCCAGCACAGTAAAATTGCCAGTAACGTTCGCTTCTTTTGCGTTAATCATGCTGACCTTTTTGGAGACAAAAGTCATCGTCGGATATTGCGCGGTGTTGAGCAGCTCTTTGCGGCGCAAAAAAGCGTTACGCAGAGTGCCACCTGCATCGATGCTGTCAGTTTTTACTGTAAAGTTGATGGTTGTGCTCGTAGGGTTTTTTGCGTCATAACGGATTGAGCCATTCATATTATGAAACTGACCTTCTACCATACCATTGCCAAAGTAGGCGACTTGAAAGTCTACTTGAGTTTTGGGTAGATCCAGTTGCCATTTTTGCGGAGTCGCGGCTTGAGATATCGTAGGTAGGGATAGCAATAAGCTAGCGGCGAGGGTGGTGTTCATAATTGCGGGGTTCATACTCATAGTCCGTGACGCACTGTAAAATGTGTTTGTATTGTAATAGGTAATAAGGGAGTAGCCTACTATATTTGGCACTTTACCCTGTACGATTAAAGTTATCAGTCATTGCGTGGGTAGATTGATAAAGTCATATAAGTGATAATAATGAAACGTTTTGGCATAAAAAAGAGCGACTAAAATAATTTAGTCGCTCTTTTATTTTGAGGTAATTGCAAGGTTTATACCTAATTAGCCCTCAAAGGTACTGTACTCTTCGTTTTGACCGACAATCTCAATGAAATTTGGGTTTAGATCAGACAGTTTTTGAGCACCAGTGAGGAGCATGGTTGATCTTAGATCATTATTGATGTGCTCAATAACGGATTGTACGCCTTGTGCGCCGCCAAGGCCCAGGCCATACATCATCGGACGACCGATAGCGACGGCGTCAGCACCCATAGCCACAGCGCGAACGATGTCGATACCACGACGTACGCCGCCGTCTAAGATAACAGGTACGCGGCCAGCAACGATCTCAACGATAGGGGGTAGAGCAGTAATGCCAGCAGGGACACCATCGATCTGACGACCGCCGTGGTTTGAGACTTGAATAGCATTGGCACCTGCGCGGATGAATCTATCGGCATCATCAGGACGCAAAACGCCTTTGACGATAACGGGTAGTCCTGTGAATGTCTTAATAAATTGAATGTCTTCGGTTGTGAGTGAGGTTTTTTGATCAAAGAAGTTACCAAAACCGCCTTTTTTAGGATCATGGTTGGCAAAGGTAGCATCAGGACGGAATGGGCTGCCCATTGCTCTAAAGTCCTCTGGCTGACCTGGGCCTAGAGCGTCAGCGGTTAAGATAATAGCGGTATAACCAGCCGCTTTGGCACGACTTAACAGTGAGCGCGTTACTTTTATATCATTGTTCCAGTACAGCTGAAACCATTTTGGACCCGTAGTGGCCTTTGCGATCTCCTCTAGCGTTGCGTTTGAGGCACCCGATGAGCAATACAAGGTATTAGCAAGACCTGCGCCGCGAGCGGTGTCTTTTTCGCCTTGCTCATGCACCATCATATGTGCGCCCATAGGCGCTACCATGACAGGAGACGGCATATTTAGACCGAGCAGACGCGTTGAGATGTCGATATCATCGTTGGTTAAACCGACTAAGCGCTTGGCTGCAATGCGATAATCATTAAAGGCACGGCGGTTTTCACGTAGCGTCCACTCATCACCTGCGCCGCCTGATACAAAGGCATAGCCTGCTTTTGGAATAGCGGCGCGTGCTTCAACTTGCAAGCGATCTAAGCTAATAATATTGAGTTTTTTCTCAGCCGTGCTTGCCATATAAGGTACAGCGGGACGGCTAGCGTCATTCGCTGCGGCAAATACTTGCGTGCTCATTAATGGTATAGCGCCGAGGCCTATGCCCGCTGCGCCTAGTAACTTGCGTCTTGAAATCGTTTTTTGCTTAATTCGTGAGTGGTATTTACTGATGGTTTCATTATTCTTCCTTTAATTAATGAGAACTGATATGAGCATTTGTCAGAGCATTATAATAAATAATGAATGTTTGATGTTAACTATTTGTTAACTATGCGCTACGATAGTTAATTAAAACTTCAAATTACCGATTATTTGTTATATATTATTACAGGTTAGTAACTTCTTGTGATTTGATCTATCCATTCTCTAACTTTTTTTGTCGCCGAGTCAATACTATTATTATTTCAACTACATTAAGGACTATTATGACTTTATTCAAAAAATCTATGCTGACTCTTGCCAGTCTGACCCTGTCAGTTGCAGCGTCTGCGGCGTCCGATACGGGCATTAGTGTCGATAAATCCAACATCACGACTCGTGCTGTACTACCAGACTTTACTGTTGGCATGTGTGATGATGCCGCACCTACTTTAACCAAACTCAAAGATAATCTGTATCGTCATACCAATGGTTCAGGGCTTGCAGTCCACAGTGGTATCGTTATGATTACTGATGAAGGCGCGTTAGTTGTCGATGCAGGCGCGACTTGCGCGGCCCAGTGGCTTAGCAAAGAGATCCAAAGCCGCTTTGGTGTTCCTGTCAAATACAACGTCTTGACCCATGCTCACGCCGATCACATGGCAGGTAGCAGGTAGTCAAGTGTTTCAGCAGCAAGGCGCGACCATCGTCGCTCATAGAAACGCGATCGAGCCTGTCATTGGCGAGAGAATGCCGTATGCTATTCCAGATAAAGTGTTCGATGAAGACATGACCATTACCCTTGGCGGCGAGACCGTTGAGCTACACCGCGTCGATCCTAGTCATTCAAATAGCATGACCATGGTACTATTCCCGCGCCAAAAAGCCCTACAATGTACTGATGTCTGTCAAAACAAAACCATGCCATACAATGACTTTTTAGACTTTTACTATGATGGCTGGATTGACACTTTAGATTGGGTCATCGCACAAGACGTCGATATCATCGATATCGGTCATTACACGCCCGCGACCAAAGCTGAGCAAGTGGCGCTACGTGATTACATGGTCGATTTGCACAAGCAAGTTCTGACGCTTGAGCGCGCAGGTCAAAGCTGGGATCAGCTCTATCGCAATGTTAAGTTTAGCCCAGAGGTACAAAGCTGGACTAACTTTAGCAATATGAAAACTCTCAATACGCTTGGCATGCACCGCTGGGTAAAAAATCATCGCCGCGGTATGTGGTAGGCTACTGTTTATTAAAAGCCAAAAGCTAAAAGCTAAAAGCTAAAA
>NZ_JBQQFC010000155.1:0-5564 GCF_052258445.1 Psychrobacter sp. T6-1 | reverse complement strand
GCCCAAGCCCACTGAAAGTTATAACCGCCAAGCCAGCCTGTGACATCGAGCACTTCCCCGATAAAGTACAGATCCTCTTGCAATCGGCTTTGCATGGTTTTAGACGAGACCTCATCGGTTTTGATGCCGCCACGGGTGGCCTCAGCGGTGCGATAGCCTTCAGTGCCTGAGGGCTTGATCTGCCAGCCATTGATCGCATTACCGATTGCGCTTAGACGTTCATCTTTGATATTGGCAAGCTCAATGTCTTTGCTATCATCCCATAGCATAGATTGCAGGGCGACCAGTAGCTTTTTGGGTAAAGCGTTATTAGTATTGTCGCTTAAGACCGTACGGATAAGCTGCTTGGGATGAGAGGTTTTGTGCGCGAGGAGTAGGGCAGTGACATCGATATCAGGTAGCAGATTAATAGTGATATTCTCGCCCGTTTCCCAGTAGTTGGAGAGCTGGAGCATGGCAGGACCAGACAGGCCGCGGTGAGTGAACAGTAGCGGCAACTTAAATGAGGTACGCTCATTGCTCGCCACTACGGGCAAGCTAATACCTGCCAAAGCCCGAATCAGCTCGCCTGTTTTATCCGTAAAGGTAAAGGGTACGAGGCTGGCATCAGTGTGAATCAGCGTATGCCCAAATTGCTGCGCCAGCTCATAGCCGAGACCGCTGGCACCCATCGTCGGAATAGATAGACCGCCTGTTGCTACCACTAGTGAGGCACAGCTATATGTATGGCTTGAGGGTTTTACATCGTTTGCGACATCTTTTTTACTGAGTTTTTTACGGGTCATTAGCACAAAGTTGTTAGGTGTGTCATCGATGACAGTCACCTTATCGATTTGTGTATTGATACGTATTTGTACGCCTACCGCCGCACATTCATCTAGCAGCATAGTGACGATATCCTGCGCAGAATTATCACAAAACAGCTGACCGTGCTCGCGTTCGTGATAGGCGATATTGTGCGCCTCAACCATAGCGATGAACTCCCAGCTGGGATAACGGCTCAGTGCTGATTTGCAAAAGTGCGGGTTGTCACTGACAAAATGCTCAGGCTCAACGAAGTAATTGGTAAAGTTGCAACGACCGCCGCCCGACATAAGAATTTTTTTGCCGACTTTATTGGCGTGATCAAGCACCAGTACGCGGCGACCTCTACGACCTGCGGTCAACGCGCAGTACAAGCCTGAAGCGCCAGCGCCAATTATGATGACATCGAATTGGTTATCTGACTTGGCTATTGGCGTTTGGCTTGGCATTTGACTCATGGTGGCAACTTTTAGAATAGGATTAGATAAAGGGTCAAATTATATCATGGTAAGTCATGAGACGTTTAGGCGCGCCTGCTCGCTTATTTCAAGATAAATGCGCTTTATGAAAGATTTAAACAAGCTTTCTCTACTAATGTCATGTTAATGAATAACCCCACCAAATAAACCGATATTCTTTATAGACATCAATAATGAGTTGCTATAGAGTGAAAGTCCTAAGATTATTTGTTACTAGTATTTTAGGTGCTAGCTTGCTGATATCTAAATAATTTTAACTTAAAGAAAATGATATTCTTTAAGAGCACAATCAGAAAGCAGCCTATTTAAATGGCTACTTTAAACAGGGTCACGGATGACAATGTTAAGACAAAAGGGACTTTATGGATATCCTACAACTGCTCATTAGCGGGATTGCTAATGGTTGTATCTATGGGCTATTGGCGCTAGGTTTTGTATTGATTTACAAAGCTTCAGAAGCGGTAAATTTCGCTCAAGGCGATATGCTCATGCTCGGTGCCTTTTTAGGCATATCCTTTATTAATACTGATCAAGCTAACCTTCCTTTCTTATTGGGTATTACCTTTGCTGCCGTTATTATGGGCGCATTTGGTTACTTACTCGATCGCTTTGTACTGCGTGGTATCTTTGGTCAGCCGCAATTTGCTATGGTAATCCTGACCATCTCGCTTGGCTTTTTGATGCGCTTTGTCGCCGGTGTCATCTGGGGACATAGCCCCGTTTCTCTACAGACGCCATTTTCAGGCCAGATGATAGCACTCGGCTCGCTAAGTATCGCTTACGTCGATATCATCATCATCATATCCACCATTGCGTTAACCTCCGTTTTATACTTCTTTTTTGCTCATACCCGGCTTGGCATTGCCATGCAGGCGAGTAGTCAAAATCAGATGGCCGCCTACTATATGGGTATTCCGGTTAAGCGGGTCAATGGTATCGTTTGGGCATTGTCAGGCGTTGTCGCCGCCCTTGCTGGTATATTGTTTGCGGCAAAAGGCGCTATCGAGCCCTCAGTTGGTTTGCTATTTGGTATCAAGGCCTTTGCCGCTGCGGTCATCGGCGGCTTAGGCTCCTTGCCTGGAGCTTTAGCTGGTGGATTATTAGTTGGGATTATAGAGCCCTTTGCAGGTCGCTATCTGCCGCTGGGTTTGAGTCAAATTGCGCCTTATGTGGTGATGCTTGTTGTGTTAATCGTACGCCCGGGCGGTATTTTTTCTCAGGTCAAACAGAAAAAAGTATAGACGCGTTGAGTCAAGGATGACTAAAACATTTCAAGGATGAATACTGCCAATGAAATCCCAGTTTAAACACAGTTACGATCAAGATATCAATATCTTTGAGGATAAAAGCCAGCTTATAAAATATGGTTTGCTGCTTTTGCTCCTGTTAATGGCACCTTGGTTACTTAGTAACTATTACATTAGCGAGCTGAGCGCCATATTGATCTGGTCTATCACAGGTCTTGGTCTGATGCTGTTGACGGGACATACAGGACAGGTCAGCTTAGGTCACGCCGCCTTTATGGCGATAGGGGCATTTAGTCATATGGCGCTAATGGCACGGGGCTGGAATTTTTTCCCCGCTTTGGTTGCCTGCGCGCTCATCACTGGGGTTATCGGCGCCATCATTGCCAGACCGATTCTGAGAACTAGCGGTATCTATTTGGCTATTGCAACCTTAGCGCTCAGTATTATCGTCGAGGATATTGCGATTGTAGCTGAGCCGATTACCGGCGGCATCTCTGGCACCTTTGCCTCTCCGATTAACCTCTTTGGCTACACTATCGATCGCTACATTACGCCAAAAGCTTTTTATTACTTGTGCCTTGCGCTTGTGATACTTGTGACCTTGGGATATATCAATTTGCTTAGAAGCGGTACGGGGCGCTCCTTTTTAGCCATTAGAGATAGCGAAGTCTCCGCCCGCGCGCTTGGCGTCAATGTACCGCAAGCTAAAACTCTTGCCTTTAGCATATCTTGCGCGATTACCGCTATCGGCGGCGCTATGTACGGGCATTTTGTGCAAGCGGTCAACTACGAGAGCTTTACGGTTATTATCTCTATCACCATACTATTACAGATTGTCATCGGCGGCTTGGGTTCCATACACGGGGCGTTTTTTGGTGCCGTCGTCGTGGTCTTATTACCGCAAGTCATTGCAATCTTAGGCGACGTTGTCGGTCAAAGCACAGGCTCTAGCATCACTAGCATCCCTGGTGTCGACACCGCGCTTTTTGCTCTAGTTATCGTGATTATGATCATTTATGAGCCACGCGGCATATACGGTATGTGGATAAAAATACGGACTTGGTTTCAGCTATTTCCACTGTATCGAAAAGGTCTGTTTCGCCGTTCCAAAACTTATCTTAAAACGGAGCGTATGCGATGAGCTTATTACAAGTCGACTCCTTATCTATTGCCTTTGGCGGTGTAAAAGCTGTAGATAACATCAGCTTTGAGGTAAACGAGGGCGAGATATTCACGATTGTCGGCCCCAATGGCGCGGGCAAGTCAACGATTTTTAACTTAATTAGCCGTCTGTACGAGCCGCTCAGTGGTCGTATTACCTTTGATGGTACCGACATTACTAAGCTGCCTGCTCACGATATCGCCAAACTAGGTATCGCCCGTACGTTTCAAAACATTGAATTGTTTGATCATTCAAGCGTGCTACAAAACTTGCTCATCGGTCGCCATTCTCAGCGCAATACCTCGTGGATACAAGATTTGTTGTTTTTACCAAAGGTGCGCCGTAGTGAGCGCGAGCATCGATTGCATGTCGAGAGGATCATCGATTTTTTAGAGTTAGCCCCTTATCGGGATAAGCTGATTGCAGGCTTGCCCTATGGTATTAGAAAGGTTGTCGAGATTGCGCGCGCATTAGCGGCGAACCCCAAGCTTATTTTGCTCGATGAGCCCGCCTCTGGTCTCAGCGTCGAGGAGACATCTGAGATGGCATGGTGGATTGAAGATATGCAAAAGGATCTTGGTCTAACGATCCTAATGGTAGAGCATGACATGAGCCTAGTAAATCGGGTATCAGATCGAGTATTGGCAGTGGCTGAGGGTAAGTTTTTGGCGCAAGGGTCCGCCGCCGATGTACAAGCTAATCCACAAGTTATCGAGGCCTATCTAGGTCAGGAGGGCGCGTGATGTCAACGATTAAAAAGCCGCTATCGTCTGCCGCACCTGCAACCCAGATGAATTTGGTCGACTCTGAGATCAAAAACAACGTGTTAGAGGTGCGTAATTTAGAGTCCGCTTATGGTCCGGTCATGGCGCTGCGAGGCGTGAGTTTGGAGGTGCCAGAAGGCAAAGTCGTCACCATTTTAGGCGCTAATGGCGCAGGCAAAACGACCCTGATGAAAACTGTCTCTGGTGTCATCAATCCCCGTAAAGGCGCAGTATGGTTCCACGGTGAGCGTATCGATGGCATTGAACCTGATCGCTTGGTCAAAAAGGGACTCTCGCACGTACCAGAAGGGCGTGAGGTATTTCCGTTCTTGAATGTCGCTGAGAACTTAGCGATGGGCGCTTATACGCGGCGCGATAAAGGTGAGATACAGCGTGATGTCGAGATGATATATGAGTACTTTCCTATACTCAAAGATCGGCGCGCCCAAGCGGCTGGCACCATGTCAGGCGGTCAGCAGCAGATGCTCGCTATCGGGCGCGGGCTGATGTCACGGCCCTCTCTTATGCTCCTTGATGAGCCCTCTCTTGGACTCTCGCCACTACTGGTGCAAGAGATATTTACGATTATTCGCAGACTTAATAAAGAGCAAGGTGTGACCATTTTGCTCGTTGAGCAAAACGCAAGGGTAGCCTTGGCAGCAGCGGATTACGGCTATGTGCTTGAGACCGGGCGTATCGTTATGGCAGGCTCAGCGGACCAATTGATGCACTCTGATGATATTAAAGAGTTCTATTTGGGACAAACCAAAGACAACACTGCGACAGCCACTCGCTGGAAACGCAAAAAGACTTGGCGATAAGACATGACTACTTCTATTGATACTAATGTTAATGCTAAACGCGATTCTTCGTCTTCTACTACGGCGGTCACTACGATCGCACCTAACCACAGCACCGCGTCTCACGATCAGCCCCGTCATTTATCTGACCAAAACAGCAGTCATGATACTCATAAAAAAATACGTAATGCCCCGTACAATCATGAGCCGCAAATCCTAGAAGGCTGCGATACGTTAAGCAAACTGTGGCGACAAGTGTGCCTCGCGCGGGGCGACAAGATTGCGCATCGCGAAAAAGCCTTTGGCAT
>NZ_JBQQFC010000154.1:0-5602 GCF_052258445.1 Psychrobacter sp. T6-1 | reverse complement strand
ATTAACTATGCCTATTACCTTGCGAAGAATGGCGTACGCTATTCAGACGACTCAGCATTGGGTCTCACCCATCAAACGTTTGAAGCCTTGCAGTACTATCTACTCAAAGCCTCAAATAAACTGGCAAAAGAGCAAGGCGCGTGCCCTGCCTTCAACGAGACCACCTACTCGCAAGGTATCTTGCCGATTGATACCTACAAAAAGGACTTGGATAAGATTTGCCAAGAGCCATTGCATCTGGACTGGGAAACTTTGCGTAAGGAAATTACTGAGCACGGTCTGCGCAACTCGACCCTAACCGCGCTAATGCCGTCTGAAACCTCTAGCCAGATTGCTAATGCTACTAACGGTATCGAGCCACCACGCGGTCTGGTCTCTATCAAAGCCTCAAAGGACGGTATCCTCAAGCAAGTTGTGCCTGAGATCGAAAAATTACGTGGTCAGTACGAGCTACTGTGGCAAATGCCTAATAACGATGGGTATATCAAGCTAGTCGCTATCATGCAGAAGTTCGTCGATCAAAGTATCTCTGCCAATACCAACTATGATCCTGTGCGTTATGAAGGTGGCCGTGTACCGATGAAGATATTGCTTAAAGATCTGCTAAACGCGTATAAGCTTGGCGTGAAAACGTTGTATTACCATAACACCCGTGATGGTGCGAACGATGCCCAAGCGGATATGGAAGATGATTGTGCTGGCGGGGCTTGTAAGATTTAGGTTGATTGAATCTGTGTAAATACAGTTCTAACTTATAAATATTATTTAGAGGACTAAGCTAATGGCTGACTATAAAAGTAACTATCTACAAGAAGTGCTTGAAACACATAAAATGAAACACATAAAAGATGTTTTCGATAAGTATAGAGATAGACGCAATGAAATTAAAGATTTCTTGAATAGCGAATATGGTAACAAAATTTACAGTCCTTTCGATTCAGGATCTTACAGTAAGCACACTGCTGTTAATACAAAATTTGACTTGGACGCAGTTGTACCTTTCAAATATAAAAGCTTCAATACACTAGAAGATATGTTCAACGATATTTATGAAAAGTTAAATGATAAGTTTAATGATAGAACTACTGTTCGAAAGCAAGGTGTTTCTATTGGGCTAGCTTTTGAAGAAGATGATATTGAAATAGATATCGTACCTGCTCGAGAAACACGAGTAGATGGTTATACTGAGTCAAGAAATTTAAATCTTCATATTAACTCTTTAGATCCATCAGAAACTGGGTATCTAAAAACAAATATTAAAAATCAAATTGATCATATAAGCGGAAAAGAAAATGAACGAAAAATTATTAGACTACTAAAGATTTGGAAGTTTCAGCACTCTAAAAAATATAAATCTTTCTTTTTTGAACTTTTAGTTATTAAAGCTTATAGCTATACCTCGCCTACGGGTAATTTATGGGAGCAATTTAAGGCTGTTCTCCAATATGTCGTAGACAATATTGAGAACGATACATTCAAGCTTCCTGATCCAGGCAATGGTGCTAATGACTTAATAAATACGTTAGAACCATATCAAAAAAACTCGCTAAGAAGTGATTTTGAGTTGATGCTAACTAATATTGGAAACAACGAAAAACAAATTGAATACTATTTTGAGAAAAACGAGGAGTTTTCTGAAGAATCTAACAATAATAGTTTGAGCTATGGTGTTGCTGGAGCTAGCCCAGTTTCTACGCCTTCATCTACACAGCGTTTTGGTTAGATATGAGATTCTCTAAAGAAGAGCTACTAGATACTATTGGTAGCATAAGCTACGTATCTAACTTACGAGATTTTAACTTCGATAACAATCTCGTAAGTTTCAATATAGCTTTTGACTTTGAGGGTCTTAATGAAGAAATAAATTTTGAAGTGACAATCAATTCTCGATATCCATTTAAATTTAGTGGTTCTGAAACCATAAGCTTTAATAATCTTGATCTGATTGAATACAGTCATGTAATGAGTGATGGCTCAGTATGTTTCCATAACAAACATTGTATTGATTTCAGACAGAAGTTAATACAGGATTTCGATGCAATTAAAAGCTGGATTACTAAATATATAGTTAAAGAGGAAAAAGATAGTCATTATGAGCATCTAATCGTCAATAACGATGCTTTCGAAGGTAGCCATTACTCTTATCAGTTTACTGATGTAAAAGAAAGCTTCAAAAAGGGAGAGTTTGGGACGGTTTCTCTCAAGCCATTAATTAGCTCGCCATACTATCAAAGTCATATAAGTAATTATCTAGTTCAAAGTTTTACTGACTCCTCAAGCTTTGCAATTAAAAATTGTGGCTGGAACTCTTACTACATGGATTCTAGTCAGAGTGAACAAGGACTATACATCTTTATTAAAGATTCTCCAGCTATTAGTGAGCGATTCTCTTTTAACAATTGGAAAAGTTTTGAAGGTTTAATCAGCCAAGATTTTTTACAGTATTTATCTAGATATGTGATTAGTTTAAGAAGCATACACAATCTTAAGTTACCAATACCTTTATTCGTAGGTTTTAATACGAAAGATAGTAATATACATTGGCAAGTAGCTTTAATAAATATTGATGACAGTATCTTTGAAGGCATTATAGATATAAACGGTAAAGTTATTTATAGTTTAAAAGATAAAGATATTAACTGGGCATTAACAAATAACTCATCTTACTCTTACTTTTTTGGTAGAGGTGCGTTTGATAGAACTTTAACTACTTCTAAGATACTAATTATTGGTGTAGGCGCTGTTGGAAGCAATGTTGCTAAAACTTTAGTACGTTGTGGATGTAAAAATATCTCAATAATTGATTACGATATTAAAAAACCTGAGAATATTTGTCGTTCAGAGTACGAATTTAATTATGGTTTTATTAACAAGGTAGACGAACTATCTATATTACTTTATAGCATCTCACCCTTTGTTAAAATTAGTACAGGTAAAAGCCTGATCACAGAACAGCTGAAATCCGAATCTTACGGTAATATATTGAAAGATGTTATTGAAGAAGAGTTGTCCAATTATGACTACGTATTTGACTGTTCTACTGATGATGACTTGATGTATATTTTAGACAATCTTAATATTACAGCGACTATTATCAACTTATCTATTACTAATCATGCCGAATCACTCGTTTGTGGTGTATCACCAAATACTTATAAGTTTGTTAGACATCAGTTTAAAAATATTCTAGAGAATGACGTTGAAGATTTATACAATCCTATAGGTTGTTGGAGCCCGACTTTTAGAGCTTCTTATAATGATATCTCTACACTTACACAGTTTGCTTTAAAACATATAAACATCATGATTAGTAACAGACAGCTAAATAGCTTTGTAATTAATCATGATAATAATTATGAGTCTTTGAAAGTGAGTAAGTTTTGACTATTACCAAACACTACAAGAATTTGAAATTAGTAGTCGAAGATAGCTTGTTAAAAAGTATTTATCAGTCAAGCTGTGGACACTACCCTAAAGAGTATGGTGGCTTTTTGATTGGCAAATATTCTAATGATTTTAAAACCTTGTATATTAAACAATCAATCACAGCAGATATTTTTAAGAGTAGTCGAATTGAATTTACTAGAGAGTCCAGCTATTTAAAAACAGAGTTTGAAAAATTGTTCATAAGTAAAGGACTCTACTATATTGGTGAGTGGCATACTCATCCAGATGGTGAAGCATATTATAGCTCAACAGATTTAAATGCCATGATTAGTATTGCTCGCGAAAAAAGCGTAAAAATTGATAATCCTATCTTACTTATATTGAGTATTACTAGCGATAGTTTGAAGGATTTTAATTTTTTTGTTCTTAATAATAATAGGTTAGAACTATATGAATAAGATTGCACTACCAGAGTTATTTGCAAGCATGCAACAGCAAATGTCTGCTCAACTAAGTACTAATAGAGCTTTCATACATCATCCTGGTTCAAAAGGTGATTCATTAGAGAATGCATGGATTGAATGGTTAAGAAGTTACTTACCTAATCGCTACAGTGTAGACAAAGCAATCATCATAGATCATCTAGGGAATACAAGCCATCAAATTGATGTAGTTATTTATGATAACTACTTTACTCCATTTATCTTTACACAAAATGGTTTTCATTATGTCCCTGCCGAAGGTGTTTATGCTATTTTTGAGGTTAAGCCTGATATAAAAGGTAATGTTGGTTCGGATAGTTACATAGAGTATGCAGGTAAGAAAATAGAGAGTGTTAGACAATTAACTCGGACATCCACTTCGATGATCAACTCTGGTCGAAAGTTTCAACCTAGACCTTTGACTAAAATACTAGGTGGAATTTTAGCTACTACAAATACCTATAGTCACAAGAGTAATAATACTATTGAGCAACATCTTGGAAACTTAGGGGGCTTAAAAGGAATAGACTTAGGTTGTGTTGTTGACTACGGTAGTTTTTATGCTGATTATCATGGTGAAGAAGATATTACAGAAGAAAACCTCTCTAAGCGTATAAATGATTATTATGAATCTAGACAATATAATAATTTGAATTTTAGTAAAGCTGAAAATTCATTAATTACTTTCTTTATGCAACTAACTCAATACCTTCAGCAAGCTATAGGAACTATTCCAGCTATTGATTTGCAAGCTTATCTTGATGTTATTGGTGAAGATATCGATAAAGAACTTTAAATATTTTTAAAAGAATTGACTAACTTTGCTTCAAAGAGGCTTCTTAGCCCCGACGGTAGCGGTATCCTGCTGACGACGATGGCGATGCAGTCTGTGGCTGGGAGTGGTCGCTCGAACGTTGGAACGCTACCAGACACAATAGACTGCACGCCAGCGGCTAGGCAGATACAAGCGGTAGGCGGGATTGGCTCATTAAAATATTTAGAATTAAAACAGTAACAAATAAGACCTAATTTTCGTGCTAAAATTAGACCTATATTTAGAGCCTAGTATTAGCGGAGAATGAATCATGCAACCCATATTTGCAACACAGACAGTCAGTATTTCAGAGTTAAAGACCAACCCTTCGGCAGTGATCAAACAGTCAGATGGTGAGTCCGTTGCTATTTTAAATCATAACAAACCTGTGGCTTATTTAGTTTCAACAGACGTCTTTGAGCGTATGATGGAAGCAATGGATGATATGGCATTAAGCCAAACCGTTGACACACGGATGAAGGACGGGCAGATACCCATAAAGGTCACGTTGGATGACTTATAATCTTGAGTTTCATCCTTTGGCATTAAAAGAGTGGAAAAAGATAGCGCCAAACATTCAGCAGCAATTTAAGAAAAAATTACAGCAGCGCTTATCTAACCCTCATGTGCCAGCGTCAAAGCTCTCGGGACATACAGACACTTATAAGATCAAGTTACGCACCATAGGCTACCGGCTGGTGTATACCGTAAAAGATGATGTAGTGGTGGTTTATGTGCTAGCCGTAGGTAAAAGAGAAAATAACAAAGTGTATGATAGCCTGACAACGCGTAAGCGTTAATGAAACGTACTATTAAATCTTAGCATTTTAAGCTCAAGCTTGATGACTATAATAAAGATGGCACAAAAACGACGGAGGTCACAGACGTGAGCTATACCGCAATCATCAAAGATGGTGGG
>NZ_JBQQFC010000153.1:0-5628 GCF_052258445.1 Psychrobacter sp. T6-1 | reverse complement strand
CCTGTGATCAAAGCGACTACGCCATAAGCGCCTTCAACGCGGCCGTAGACCGCTTTTATCGCCTCAAATATATCATCAGCGCTCGGATGCGTCTTACCTAGATTTTGCATCTCGTGCGCGACCACGTTGAGTAAAACCTCAGAATCTGAATCGGTATTGAGATGACGACGATCCTCTATGTACAAAGACTTAGCCAGACTCTCAGCATTGGTCAGATTGCCGTTGTGAGCGAGCGTAATACCATAAGGAGAATTGACATAAAAGGGCTGCGCTTCAGCACTGCTCGAGGTGCCCGCTGTTGGGTAACGGACGTGACCGATACCGAATTTGCCAACCAGTTTAATCATATGGCGGTTCATAAATACGTCACGTACCATGCCATTTTCTTTACGCAAATAGAGCCTGCCATCTTGCAAAGTGACGATACCCGCTGCGTCTTGCCCGCGATGCTGTAACATCGTTAGACCATCATAAAGAATTTGGTTAACGGGTTCATGAGCTGCAACCCCAACGACTCCACACATAGTTATGTCCTATTTTAGATCATACATGAGTAAACTTATCAAAAACGTTTTTGCTACTGATTATTTATCTTACTTATAAAATAAATGGGTGAAAAACATGATGTGCAATAAATACTGTCAAAATTAATTTTATCAAGGTCTAAATGCAAATATAGTGCGCATAAAAGCCATTAATTCAGCAGTTTAAAACTTAATACCATAGTCCAAACTATGACTGATTGATCTGACTCCACGCAACGCCCAGCATATCTGACGCAAGCTCCTTACCCATAGGAGCATAAGGCATAAGCTCAGGGGCAATAACTGAGGTCTCCCACTGCGGTAATTGTACCAATAAAGGGGCACTGATACTCAGTATCACTAAGATCACTAATATATTTTTGGCGGCGCCTAATACGCCGCCTGCCAGCTTGTCAACGACGCCTAAATTTAACGTTTTGAGAGCACTTGAGAAGACAAAAGCAAGCGTATGCATAACTGCTAATATTATTAAGACCACAAGCAAAAATGCTAATGCCATTTGCAGCACTGGATTTTCAACGATGCCAGATAACTGCGGCGCTATAGAGTTTGCCAAACGCGTCGCTGCAATCAAAGCGATAAACCAGCCGACAAGACCAACTGCTGTCTTGATCAAACCCACTTGAAAGCCGCGCCATAAGCCAATAAGTACGACAAAGGCAATCATTATATCTAGGCCACTCATATCACCGCCTGTTATTGAGGATAGCTATGTTGAAACGGCGACTTTTAGGACGGCACCATTTAGCTGTTGATGTCACTTTCCATCGCATCATAATAGCCGCCAATCGCCTGAATGCTTGATTGTACCAGTCCAGGGCCTCGGTAAATCAGGCCAGTATAGAGCTGTATTAAGTCCGCACCAGCTGTTATCTTTTTGACCGCTTTGTCAGGACTATCTATTCCGCCCACTCCAATCAAAGCGACTTTATCGCCTAATTGATCCGCAAACTGTTGCAATATTTGAGTACTAATATGGCTGACAGGGCGACCTGATAAACCACCTGCTTGATCGCCATCGAGTAAATCCTCAACGCCTATTCGGCTCAAAGTAGTATTGGTTGCGATAAGACCGTCAATCTCAAAGTCTAATAACTGCTGGGAGATATAATCTACTTGGTCTGGTTCTAAATCAGGCGCGACTTTGAGCACGAGCGGCACATAGAATCCATATTCAGTCGCCAACTGCTGATGGCGGTTTTTGATAGTAGCTAGCAGCTCGGTTAGCGCCTCACCACTTTGCAAATCACGTAAGTTTTTGGTATTGGGCGATGAGATATTAACAGTGATATACGAGGCATGCGGATAGACGCGCTCTAAGCAGTAGACATAATCATCAGCCGCTTGCTCGACAGGGGTACTGGCATTTTTGCCAATATTAATACCGATATTGCCTTTGTATTTGCAGTTTTTGACGTTCTCAATGAGATAATCAACGCCTTGATTATTAAATCCCATGCGGTTAATAATAGCATCCGCCTGTCTGATTCGAAACAGTCGCGGCTTCTCATTACCTATCTGCGGCTTAGGCGTGACGGTACCAACTTCAATAAAACCAAAACCCAGCTCTGCTAAGGCATCAATATAATCGCCGTTCTTATCTAACCCTGCGGCTAAGCCCACTGGATTTGGAAATTGTAAACCCATGCATTCTGTCGGGTGCATCGGCTGCCCGTACACTAGGCCCAAAGCCCGTGCCTTGTGTGCCTTGTGCAACAAGGACAATGTCATGTCGTGAGCGTGCTCAGGATCCATTTTGAACAAAAAGGGGCGAAGTAAGGTATAAGACATAGTGGCGATAGACCTTGCTTAGAGTAATGATGAATAAAGGGTAAAATCAGGCGCTGCGATTATATCAGCTTAACAGAAATAAGACTAAGATTTGATTAATAGCTCGCCTAATTTAGCCCATGCACAAGTAATATATTAAGGTACAGGACGATTATCTGTTAAAGCTATCCAGCCACGTACGATACGGTACAGATGCCATATAAAGGTTACGATGATAATAATCAAACCAAAACCTGTCAGTAATATCGAACCAATAGCTAAGTTGTCGCCGGCCTCTAGCATCATACTGACCCCAAAACCACTGAGCGCAAAGAGTACAATGACAATGCCAATCACAAACCAGACGATACTGTACCAAAAGGTCTTAATCTGCCAATCAAAGTGGGTAGCAAGCCACGAGCCGTCTGCTTCTTGTCGTTTTGAGTAGTTCATGACAATGGGTACGACCCACAGCAGACCTGCGGTAAAGTAGCTGACGACATACAACAAATAAGTCAGATGATTGTAAGCGATTAGTGAGCGCTGTTTTTTATTACTCATCGCATTCTGACGCGCCACGCCGTACTCTTTTTGTACGTCAAAACGCCTTGGATCTGATAGCGCCTCAATCTCGGCGGTCTTGGTTCTACGAGTTTGCGCCTCTGAGTTGGAATCTACATTGCGTGACATAATAAGCACCTCCAATGGTATATAGCATAGCGCTATAATTGACAAGCGCTGTCACTGATACTGATGATTGCTTACTGTATTGCGTCAACTCATATGCTTTTCAAGCAGCGGCTATCGATGGCAATTGAACAAACAAAGCTTTAGGCAGCGCCCTCAATTAAGAGAATAAGATACTTGTCTCTTATAAAGCGTTCACAAAGTCATAGTCGCTTGTACCGTGATCGCTTTGCTCGTCTCGTCTTGCTCCATAGTCATCTGAGTAAACTGCCATCCTTGCTGCGTCAGTTGACTAAGAGCGGCGCTAACTACCGCTTGACTGGCATTCATAAAACTTATCTGTACCGACTCACCTACTGCAGCAACTTGCGCGTCTCTAATGCCTGCACCGCTTAATAACGTAGTAACGCGGCTTGCAGGCGGTAATGCTTCGCCTTGTGCGCTATTACTTATCAAAGCATTGCTGTCTATATTACCAGCTTGTGCGCGCAGCCAAAAGTAATCTGCGATCTGTTCTTGATAGTTCTCTTTGCTGTCTTTGGCCATTTGATGCAAAGTATAGCCGCCGTAACCGCCGACAAATAGCAGCAAGAATAGTGATAAAATCATCAAAGCAAGCTGATCTCTCGATGATAAAGCTTGCCAGCGCGTACCTATACCATTTTGATATCGACTCACCCGATCAATTAACCTATTAGAGTCTAAAGTGCTTTGATCTACAGTACTTTGATCTAACGGCTTATCCTTTGAGCGCCTTTGCATCAGCTTCATGGCGCCGCCTCCATCACGTCAATAGTCATCTGCCCGCTAAATTGTCCTTGTTCGTTAGCATTGACACGCTCCAAAGATGCGCTCAGTCCTTGCTCTATTAGGGTGCTTGTGAACTGATCTAAGCTATTACGCTCAGACGCGATCAAAGTGAAACTCAAAGACGATGGTGCCATTACCAAAGCTTTTGCTTGTAGTGACGACTGTTTGATTAGCGGCGATATACGAGATAAGGCTGCCATATGCGGCGTTTGCCCTTGAGCATCAGTACGTAGCTTTGGACTCATCTGAGTACGTAGCTGAGTACGCGAATTGAGGCGCTCATCTGCAAACCAAGACTGATACTGCGCAGCTATTGCCGTTTGGGTAGCAGCTGTCGCTTGATTGTATCGATACCACTGCGCTCCATCCGTTGCCATTTGTAATACCAGTGCTGATAGGGCGACCATCATAGCAACGCGCAGGTAAGGCGCAAGCTTGGCATCGTTTAGCCGAATAGCAAAATTAAGCTCATGACGCTCAGGATGATCAGCAGGTATCAGCGGGTGGGCGGTAGTCAAGAGTATCTGCTGCTCAGCAATATAAGCGGCGGTTTGCTCATTGGGATCAATGGACTCTTTTTGTAGACTGATACCCTCATTCAATACAGCATCACTTAACTCAGTGTTATTTAGAACAGCATCATCGTCAGCCTCTGTGTGAGTAGAATCGATTGTAGGTACGATACTTACTTCACTCAGATGCGGCAGATGCTCAAGCATAAGCGGTAGATAACTTACTGCCATGCCCAGGCGTAGCGATTGACGCATAAGCATAGTATAGCGATCTTGATATAAAGTGACCTGCTGACCGGCACCCTCCTCCAGCACTGGTAACAATAAATAATCAGGGAGTAAGGCATTAATACGCATACCCACTAATGCTGCACTTTGTTGCCACGCTTCAATATCGCTTTTGGCAAGTGCGTGCAGATGATGATGACTACCTTGACTCACTTGACGCACTGACAACTGCTCAACAGGCGTAAGAGAAGTCTCTTCAAACAAATACTGCTTGCCTACCACGCCCAATTGCTTGAGCTGCGCGCTACTAAGTTCGGTATTAACTTGCAGTATATAGCTTGAGGGGAAGTACAAACATAAGGTTTTATTGCTAGATTTGCTGCCATAGATATTGGACAGCTGCTGCCAGCTATCGACAGCGTGCCACTGTTTTGTGTCCCCATGCCAGACGGCTAAAGGACTGTATTGTGCGCGTAACCAGACATGTAACACTAAACGTGTCCTTACTTATAAAGGGTATCAACATCTAAAATCTAAATAGCGAATGAGACTGTATAGGGCTAGGGTTATGACTAAGGCTGCATAGGAACAAAACGATCGCTCTCAGTTGCCATACCAGACATAACAAAGTCCATCTCAAACACTCGCGCCTCTGCTAAAGAAAAGCCCTCTGGATAGTCGTTGGTCAATAGGCCTGCTATATTGGCGATAATAGACATATGACAGACAACCACCATACACTCAGACTCTATAGTGGCAAGCGTAGTTAACGCATTGTTAGCATTGTCTGATGGTGTAATATTATCTTGCACGGTCACAGGCACATTAGGCGCAAGCGCTTGTAGTTCAGCGAGTGTTTGCTGCGCTCTATCGTAAGGGCTGACTACAAAGTGATCTGGGTTAAAGTTATTGACAATATACTCAGCCGTTTGCACCGCTTGGCTGTGACCAAATTCAGTCAGTTGCCGCGCGCTATCTGGACGACTGATATCTTCTGCTTGACCATGACGCATTAATATAATTTTCATCACTGTCCTTGTGTATTTAGCCTTGTATCTTATGAGTTGCAATGGTAG
>NZ_JBQQFC010000152.1:0-5631 GCF_052258445.1 Psychrobacter sp. T6-1 | reverse complement strand
TTTTCATCCAATGAGGCGCGGCGCGTCGCTCGCGAACGTACCGAGCAGTTCGATAGAATCTTGGGTAGTAGCGAAGAGCGCGTCGTTATGGTACATCGTGACAATCTGGCACTGTCCATGTGATTTGCTTGCTGTAGCTTTACTTGATATGACTTTGCTTACTCATCCTTTATTTTATAATGACAATAAATCATCTTGGAGATTTGCGCATGAGCGCCTCAGATCACGTTTCACCTAATCATGACTTTGCGCCACTAAAAAACGACAGGTTGCTACGGGCGCTGCGTTTTGAATCTATAGATACGACGCCAGTATGGATGATGCGTCAAGCAGGACGCTATCTACCAGAGTACAAGGCGACTCGCGCCGAGGCCGGCGACTTTATGAGTCTATGCAAGGACACTGACCGAGCAACTGAGGTCACTTTGCAGCCGCTGCGCCGTTTTGATTTGGACGCGGCTATTTTGTTCAGTGACATCTTGACCATTCCTGATGCGATGGGGCTTGGCCTGTACTTTGAGACGGGTGAGGGGCCAAAGTTTGAGCGTCAAGTTCGCACTCAAGCCGATGTCGATAACTTGCCTGTACTCGATGTTAATGACTCGCTCGATTATGTCATGCGCGCAGTGACTAGCATTCGTCATGCACTAAATGGTCAAGTCCCTTTGTTTGGGTTCTCAGGTAGTCCATGGACGCTTGCCACTTATATGATTGAGGGTGGCAGCTCAAAAGACTACCGCTATACCAAAGGCATGCTCTATAGTCAGCCGGAGCTGCTACATGCGTTACTAGACAAACTTGCCACTGCGGTCACAGATTATTTAGATGCACAAATCGTTGCAGGCGCGCAGATTGTACAGATATTTGACAGCTGGGGCGGGGCGCTGGGTCATCGTCAATTTATTGAATTTTCGCACTTTTATAACAAGCGCATTATCTCAGATCTCAAGTTGCGTCATCCAGATATTCCGGTAGTTCTATTTACCAAAGGCGGCGGTCTGTGGCTAGATGTTCAAGCTGATAGTGAGGCGGACGTCTTAGGGCTTGATTGGACGATGCCACTAGATCGCGCGCGTCAGGTGCTTACAGAGAGCCAGCGCCAACTGACCAAGCACTATAAAAAGATCCAAGGTAGCAAGGCCATTCAAGGCAACCTAGATCCCTCAACTTTGTATGCTTCACCGCAAAAGATCCGTGATGAAGTCAAGTTTATGCTTGATAGCGCCTACGCAAGTGGTAACAAGACGGGCTATATTGCAAATTTAGGTCACGGTATCACTCAGTGGGTCAACCCTGATCATGCCAAAGTCTTTATCGATGCGGTACATGACTATAAAGTTTGAGACTTGTAAGATTTGACGCTTTTTTAGCACTTAGGTAAATATTTAAAGTCATAAGTTTAAAGGACAAAAGGATACATTATGATCTCAGCAGCTATCGTTGGCGGCACAGGCTATACGGGTATTGAACTTATTCGCTTGCTCTCCGCTCATCCTAAAGTATCTATTGATTTATTGACTTCACGCAGCGAAGCAGGCTTGCGCGCTGATGAGATATTTCCTAGCTTGCGCGGTATTACAGACTTAGTCTTTAGTGATTTGGGCGATGATACGCTGTCTGCTTTGCAGCAGTGTGATGTGGTGTTCTTTGCTACCCCTCACGGCGTAGCTATGAGGCAAGCTGAAGCGCTCACGCAAGCGGGCGTTAAAGTCATCGACTTAGCGGCTGATTTTCGCCTGCAATCTTTACCTGATTTTGAGCAGTGGTACCAGCAAACCCATGCTTGTCCTGAGCTACTTAAAACGGCCGTTTATGGTCTGCCTGAGGTTAACCGTGACAAATTAGCCAAGGCTTTAGTCGTTGGAAATCCAGGCTGCTATCCGACAACAGCAATATTGGGTCTAAAGCCTATTATTGAGATGCAAAATAAGCAAAACGAACCGCTTATCGATGCGCGTATCGTTATTGACGCCAAATCTGGCGTCTCTGGTGCAGGCAGGCAAGCGAAACTGGCGCTTAACTACGCTGAAACGACTGACAATTTTAAAGCCTATAGCGTTGAGGGTCACAGGCATTTACCAGAGATTGAGCAAGGCGTTTCCCAGTTATTGAACAGCCAGTTTACGCATCGTATTCGTTTTTTACCGCATCTGATACCGATGATACGCGGTATGTTCAGCTCTATTCATATGGAGCTTACAGAGGCGGGCAAGGGTATCGACTGGCAAGAGCAGTTTGAGACCAGCTATGCTCAAGAGAGCTTTGTAGATGTATTGCCAACAGGTATGCATCCTGATACGCGTAGTGTACGCGCTAGCAATCGCCTGCGTATCGCCATTCATCAAGACAATGAGCGCCGGGATCTGACAGTATTGGTGGTACAAGATAATTTAGTGAAAGGCGCATCAGGGCAAGCGGTACAAAACATGAACATCATGTTTGGGCTTGATGAGTCATTAGGGCTTAATTTTGCTCCTATCGTGCCTTAATTTATACTTATATACTGAGTCAAATTTGGATATTTGACTCGATATATCCAATGAGTCATTCGTATGGACAGTGCTAGGTATTGATTATGAATTCCGCTATAATACATCGCTCCTACTGATAAGAGATTCCCTATAGATGCGTGTTAAGACTGCCAAGCGTTTGTGCTCACAGCCCACATGTCCATCATGTCAGGCTCCCTTATCACACGATTTTATGCTCAAACTATCCTCTTTTTATCAGGCTGCTATTAGCGATCGGACTGATACAAATAGTCATATGCTTACTCGTATAAGCGTCAGCCAGACTGGGGCATCAACTTGGTTACTGGCATTGTTTGTGGCGGCGATACTTGTTACAGCTATTGTCGGCTCAGTATTTGGTCACAAGCTTGGCTATCAAAGCGGCTACCATTCAATAAAGGCTGAGACTGACAAAGCTGCTGTCAATGGCAAACAGACCTCTCAAGAGTTAGAGGATCTGCGCGTTACCCAAAAGGTATTAGCTAATCAAGTCGCCACTGCCAAGCAAGAGCTTGAAATCAGTCTTGCTAATTTAGATGAGCTGCGCCGTACTCAGCGCGAGCTTAATATTGAAAATGCTCAAGTCACCCAGCTTAACGATTTGTACTCAGATGTCATTGCAGACAATGGCGGCATGCCACTGCAAGTGCTTGGTGCAAAGATAGAACCGCTACCAGAGAATGCTTTTGAGTATGGTTTTGATATTGGGATGCTCAGTGCTGAGGGCACAGCGAAGTCTGTCTTAGTCTCGCTAACCTTGCTCAATGATGATGATTTTGTAGAGGTGCCATTAGAGCCTACGCGTTATAGTGTCAAAGGCATTGAGCGTATTCGTGGACGCTTTGTGATGCCTGAGCGTTTTAAGCCTTTGCAGGCTAAGCTGACTTTGAAGTCGGGCAATCAAGAAGCCGTCCAGCTCTATGATTGGGATTTAGGGGCTATGGTTGATGATATGCCGCTGTCACTTATGGACTTACAGGAGCTTGATGAAAGTCCTATTGAATCTGAGTAGTTGTTTACTATACTATTCTCTCCTTCTTTTTACCTTATGTTTGTATTCTAATTATGATTAAAAAACCCTACACTTACACCGATTCTATCGCGGCTGACTGGCACTTTCCAAGTGCACCTGTTCACCGCGCTCAAGATGATGACCTTGAGAATGAGACCTCGCCGCAAGCGGATGTTTTGGTTGCTGAGCCAGAGGTCGCTAAACCGCCTATGTATGCGGTCGTCATGTATAACGACAACTACACGCCTATGGAGTTTGTGGTCTATGTGCTGCAATCTGAATTTCGTCATAGTATGGATTCAGCGGTTGCGATAATGTTGTCCATTCACAATACTAGCAAAGGTATTGCTGGTATTTACCCAAAAGACATCGCAGAGACCAAAGCCAAAAAGGTCAATAGCTTAGCGCATAGAGAAGGCTACCCTTTATTGACGCAGATAGAGCCGCATCAAGGAGAGTAACTCGCTTTATTACTTTATCAGCTCTTAGCAACATAAGCTCTTGGTAACTCACCTAACTTTTCAAGTAACCTTAAGTTGAGAACGAAGTTCAACAAAAGGCTCAGCATAATGTTTTTGTCATCTAAAGCTTACGGTACAAATTTAGTCTGTACTATCTTAGGCAATGCTAGGCAATGATTGTCTCAGAATGAGTCTTGGATTATTCCTCTTGATTAATTTTTGATCACCCCTATATAAAACATCTACCCACTGGTTGTAGCACTTACCTATAACGAAGTTATCTAGCACGCTCTTATCCTATTTATCCTGCATTGTTATCATAAATCTCAACGAAGTCATCGTTTTAGAAGGCGTCCTGTCATAATTGCTATAGATACTGATACATTTTAGTACGTATTAGTGGATTGACTATCCGTGTTTATCATGTTGATATGAATATAAGCCGACATGAATAAGTCTACAAACCCTCGCTGCAACAACAGCCACAAAACTGATACTTAGTGCACAGTGGTAATAAGCGATACTGGTTATTAATAGAGTAAGCTAATAGAGTAAATGCTCTTGAACAATCTCATTCTCGCCCTAATTTACTAACTAAGTCATTCATTAAGCTATCAATTATAAGATAGGTATAACCTTAGGAAGTCCTTATGTTAAGTCGTCATTTAGAAGTATCCCTACGTTTGGCAATGACACTTGCGCGGCAAAAATCGCACGAGTATCTCACAGTCGAGCATTTGCTATTGGCCCTGCTTGAGAATACTCATGCTGCTAATACGCTAACCGCTTGTAATGCCAACGTGACCACGCTACGTAGCGAGCTTGAAGCCTATATCAACAAGCATACGCCAACCGTAGACGTGGATATGGAGCAATCGCCGCAACCGACGCAAAGCTTTGATCGTATTTTGCAGCGCGCGATATTCCATGTGCAGTCAATCGGCGGTGGTCGCTTGGTTGAAGGTTCCGATATACTAGTGTCTATGTTCTCAGAGCATGATACTTACGCCGTTTACTTACTTAAAAAGCAAGGCATCAGCCGTCTTGAGCTCACGCAGTATCTATCGCATGGTCAGGATAAAGATGAGCCTGCAGAGCCGCGTGCCTCTATGAGTGGCGAGCGCCGTAGCCCCTCTGAAAAGACTAGTAAAGACCCATTAGTTGAGTTTGCAACCAATCTCAACCAGCGTGCAGCTGAGGGCAAGACTGATCCTCTTATCGGCCGCGCCTCAGAGATTGAACGCGCCGCACAAGTGCTTTGTCGCCGCCGCAAAAACAACCCTTTATTGGTCGGTGAGCCAGGTGTAGGTAAAACCTCTATCGCTGAGGGTCTTGCGTGGTTAATTATCAATGATAAAGCACCAAAGCCACTCAATGGCTGCGTGATTTATAGTTTAGATATTGGCTCTTTGATTGCAGGTACTAAGTATCGTGGCGATTTTGAAAAACGTATGAAGTCACTTCTTGATGCGCTAAAGAAAAAGCCAAATGCTATCTTGTTCATTGATGAGGTGCATATGATCATCGGAGCAGGTTCGTCGATGAGTAGCAATATGGACGTGTCTAACCTTATTAAGCCTGCACTGGCTAACGGTGAGCTGCGCTGTATCGGTTCTACGACCTTTACTGAATACCGTCAGGTATTTGA
>NZ_JBQQFC010000151.1:0-5643 GCF_052258445.1 Psychrobacter sp. T6-1 | reverse complement strand
TGACAACGGGCGTCACTGAAAAAAGCCCGACAGCCTTGATTGAAAAACAGATGATGCTATGGCAGCAGCAAGTACAGCTAAGCCAAAATGCTTTGATGAATTTCTCTGGCAATCAGACCGAGCCGCTTGCTACTCCAGAAAAAGGCGATAAGCGCTTTAATGATGAGGAATGGTCGAACAACTCTATTTTTGACTTACTCAAACAAAGCTACTTGCTGATGGTTGATAGCATGATGTCTACCATAGACAAGGCTGATGGTATCGATGATAAGACGCGCCAGCGTTTATCATTTTTTACTCGTCAGTGGCTAAACGCGGTCGCTCCGAGCAACTTTTTGTGGAGCAACCCTGAAGTGCTACGCCTAACTATGGAGTCAGGAGGTCAAAATCTGGTCAAAGGTTTAAAACAGCTTACTGAAGACATGGAAAAAAGCGCCCAAGTGCTCAGCGTACGAATGACGGATGACGATGCTTTTAAGCTAGGTGAAAACATTGCTACTACCCCTGGCAAAGTGGTGTTTCGTAACCATATGTTTGAGCTGATTCAGTACACGCCAACCACGGATAAAGTCCATAAGCGTCCGCTACTGATCATTCCGCCTTGGATCAACAAGTTCTATATCATGGACTTGCAAGAAAAGAACTCCTATATCCGCTGGGCACTAAATGAAGGTCATAGTGTCTTTGTTATCTCATGGGCTAACCCTACCCCAGCGTACAAAAATGTCGGTATGGATACCTACATGCATGACGGTTTGCTCACCGCTTTGGATACGATACAAGAGATCACAGGCGAGCCTGATGCTAACGTCATTGGTTACTGTATCGGCGGTATGTTACTCGCGTTGACCTTATCTTGGCTTACTGAAAATGAACAAGCCGATCGTATCGCTAGCGCCACTTTTTGGACAACGATATTCGACTTTACAGATCCAGGCGATTTAGGCGTATTTATCGACGAGCGCGTTGTAGGTGCCCTTGAAAAAGAAGGCAATGACAAAGGGGTATTCGATGGACGTATGATGGGCGTGGCCTTTAGCTTACTACGGGAGAATAGCCTATACTGGAATTACTATGTACAAAACTATCTAAAAGGCGAGCGCCCTATTCCTTTTGATCTTTTATATTGGAATTCTGATTGCACCAACGTCACCGCCGCTTTGCATAGTTTTGTACTTCGTGAGCTGTATCTTGGCAACAAAATGATCGAAAAAGGATCGCTTGATTATGATGGTATCAAAGTCGACTTATCAAAAGTGACAACACCGACCTACGTCGTAGCAACGCTACAAGACCATATTGCAAAATGGAAAGGCAGCTATACGTCTACGCAAGTGCTCGGTGGTGACGTGACTTTTGTACTCGGAGAGTCAGGACACATTGCAGGTATCATCAATCCGCCTACTGGTAAATATGGCTTTTATACTCATGATGAGTACGCTTCTGACCCCGATGAATGGTACGCCAAAGCACAAAAACAAGATAGAAGCTGGTGGCTTCATTGGGAGGAGTGGATCGACCAGCATAGCGCAGGACAAGCTGATAGCCGTATGCCTGGCGTCGATCACAAGGGCCAAGAGTGGCAAGTATTAGGTGACGCGCCTGGTACATATGTTCACGTTAGAGCAGAAGATGCACTAAAGTCCTCTGGAAATTAATTTTTATTTGTCTAAAAGTACTATTTGTCTAAAAGTACTATAAGCGGTAAGAGCGCTACTTGTTTGCTCTTACCGTTATTTGTTTTATAAAACCTCCGACTTAACTTTTATTTCATTGTATTCTTCTTTACTTTATCGTACCGTGGTTTACTACCAGATTGACTCTATAACGTTAAAGCTAAAACTTATATTCTAGATTTACAGGTCTAGGTTACTGCCTTGTCAGGATCAAAAATTTTAGTATTATAACAAGAGCTAACCCTTATAAATTTATAAACTATTTAGGCGTGTACGACACTCACTTCTAGCATTTTAAATGCTCAGATGCTGGTGTTTAGGTAAATACGTCACGCCCTACCCCTATACAAACTGGAATACCCTATGTCAGATATTATCGAAGAAAACATCGAACAGCCAGATAAAGCCCAAGTTTGGCTAAGTCGCAACAACCCACGTCAAAGAGTGCCCGGTTCTGTACCGAACTTTCAAGACATGATGAACAATCAGTTCTATAAAAGCGAAAACAACATCAACGACTTTACGCGTCAAAAGCGCTATTCCGAAGACAGCGCAGTGTTGATAAAAGAAGTCACCTCAAGACATATGGCGCAGACCAAACAACAGATTCAAGACAATATTCAGACGCTCAAGCAAGATGCTAATGATATCGTTAGCAGTCTAAAAAAGACTTATACGCCAAATAGAATATGGCAAGAGTGGCTTAGTTACAGCACAGACAGCACCAAGCGTCTATTGCAAACGGCTGATGTGCTCAAAGAGCGTGGCGATGTGTTTTTGGAGCACGAGGCAGCAGGCTGCCCGCCCGTTTTAGATTATGATTATGACGTCATAATGGACGCCAGTAATTTTGATCGCCCCTCCAATTATGTGTTACTTAGAATCATACCGCCCGCCGGAATTATCACTGATGACAGCAAGCGTCCTTACATTATAATTGACCCAAGAGCAGGACACGGCGCTGGTATTGGCGGCTTTAAGCACGAAAGCCAAGTCGGCGTTGCCCTAAATCAGGGGCATCCTGTGTACTTTGTGGCGTTCAAGCGCTTACCTGAGCCAACACAAACGATCGCCGATATCACTTATGCTGAAGGCTTGTTTGTTCGTCAAGTAGAGAAACTTCATCTAAAATCAGATGACCCTGTCATCATTGGCAATTGCCAAGGTGGCTGGGCGGCGCTTATCTTAGCCGCTACTAATCCAGATATTACAGGTCCTATCGTGCTAAACGGCGCACCAGTATCCGCTTGGAGCGGAGAAGTTGGTGTCAACCCTATGCGCTACAAAGCTGGCGTTAATGGCGGTACTTGGTTGTCCATGCTCAGCGCTGATCTCAATAATGGCGTGTTCGATGGTGCCGCGTTGGTCGATAACTTCGAAAAAATGACACCATATCGTAACTATGTCGGTAAATATTACGATTTATACAAAAACCCGCAAGCCAACCGTCAGCGCTTTTTGGATTTTGAGCGCTGGTGGGGCGGGTTTTTCTTAATGAACGACAAAGAGATTCAGTGGATTGTAGAGAATATCTTTATCGGTAATCGCTTAGCTCGCAATACCGGGCAGCTTGAGCCAGGTGTCAATATTGATCTGCGTAATGTCAAAGCGCCAATTATCGCTTTCGCTTCACGCGGTGATGATATTACCCCGCCGCAGCAAGCCCTGTCATGGATTTTGGACGCGTACAGTGACGAAAAAGACGTTGAAGTTTGTGGTCAGCGTATTATTTATATGATCCATGAGCAAGTGGGCCACTTAGGTATTTTTGTCAGCTCAAAAATTGCGAATACTGAGCATACTGGTATTGCCTCAATCATGGATATGATCGAAGTCTTACCACCTGGTCTCTACGAGCTAGATATTGCTGACTTTGAAGGTAGCGGAGAAGAAAAAACCTTTGCCGTCAATCTTGAGCGCCGCACCTTTGATGATTTGAGCCAAGCCATTGGTGAGTACCGTACCGATGAAGAGCCGTTCAAAGCAGTACATCGCTACTCTATGTCACAAACGCAAGCTTACGAGCACAACCTACGCCCTATCGTCAAAGCGATGAGCAATGAGACCTCTGCGCAGTTTTTGCGTACAATGCATCCGCTAAGACTACAAAGAAGTATCTGGAGCAGCAAAAACCCAATAGCGATGGCGACGAGTCAAATGAGCCAAGTGCTCAGTGGTAGCATTGAGAAAAACCAAAATCAAGAGTTTGTCCCGGTTGAAAAGGACGAGAAAACGCATGAGCCCTCTGACGTTTATGCCAGAATCAAGTTGCCTGCTATCGAGTCGCTCCAGCAAGACAATCTTTTTTTACAGATAGAAAAGATGTTTATGGATAATACTAGAATGACGCTTGATTTTTGGCGCGATTGGCAAGGACGCTATACTGAAAGCAAATTTTTTAGTATCTGGTCTATGCCTTGGTTCCGTCAGTACGGTGAATCAGTCGGCTCGCGTCGCCTGCTTGATAAAGACTCATTGCACGAATTACCAAAAGTAGATGAAGCGCTTACCAAAATCGCTGATGGCGGCTTTAATGAAGCGGTCGTACGTATGCTGATTTTGAGCAACTTGGTCGCGGACAACAGTATCGATCGTAATCAGCTGATACGTCTGACAGAAGTTTTGACAGAAAAAGCACCGTTTACTAAAATGCCGCAAGCGGATCTATCAACTATGATACATACGCAAACGATCATCGTGCGCTTCGCTGAAGATGAGTCTATTGCTTCACTAAGCACGTTACTCACATCAAAAGAGCAACGTATTGAGGCGCTAAAACTGGTGCATTATGTAGTTGGTGATAAGCTGGTCGATCAAGACCCTGCTATTTTATCTATCAAGAAGCGTATCGAAGCGGCGTTAGCGCTAAAAGACGCTGATATTATCTAGTTTTTGAAGCTAAACGTTAAAACAAAAAAAGGGGCTATCTAAATGATTTAGGTAGCCCCTTTTTATGATCACTTATCGCGATTGTGCGGCGCCTCAAAATCAAGCTTGGGGCCAACAGGAACAATACCTGTCGGATTGATATTGGCATGACTGGTGTAATAGTGCGACTTGATGTGATCCATATTTACAGTCTGCGCAATACCCGGTACTTGATACAGCTCTTTTAGGTAGCCCCATAAATTAGGATAATCAACAATACGGCGCAGATTACATTTAAAATGACCAAAATACACCGCGTCGAAACGCACTAGCGTGGTAAACAGTCGCCAATCGGCCTCGGTAATACTATCTCCAACCAAATAGCGACTGCCTGCCAAACGTGACTCCAATACGTCTAAAGCTGCAAATAGCTCGCCAACGGCCTCTTCATAAGCGTCTTGCGTGGTTGCAAAGCCCGACTTGTACACGCCATTGTTAACCGCCGAATAGACCAAAGCATTAATCTCATCGATCTCGTTCCATTTATCTTTAGGCAGAAAATCAACGGGCAATGCACCTACCTCATCAAATGCAGAATTGAACATCCGAATGATTTCAGAAGATTCATTACTGACAATAGTATTGGTTTTTTTATCCCACAAGATAGGCACAGTGACGCGGCCAGTATAGTCCGCTTTTGCAGCGGTATAGATCTCATAGGCATAGTCCGCATGATTGATAGGATCAGCGATGACGCCTGCGCCGTCTTTAAAGGTCCAACCATAATCACCCATGAAAGGATGGACGACTGATAATGAAATCATATCATCTAACCCCTTGAGCTTACGAAATATCGTCGTACGATGCGCCCAAGGACAAGCTAGGGACACATATAGATGATAGCGATTAGGTTCGGCTTGAAACCCACTTTTGCCCGTTGGTCCAGCGCTACCATCTGCTGTGACCCAATTTCTAAACCCAGACTCTTCGCGCTTAAAGCGCCCGCCACTAGCGTCGGTATCGTACCAAGTGTCCTGCCATTTACCATCAACCAATAAACCCAAGATTACTCTCCTCACAAATGTTGTTATCTATACTG
>NZ_JBQQFC010000150.1:0-5660 GCF_052258445.1 Psychrobacter sp. T6-1 | reverse complement strand
TTTTGCGTTATCGTCTCTGAACCGATACGGTTAGAGGCAATTACGGGCATGAGATTGGCGGCCGCATGACCTTGCATACAGCGCTGCCAGTGTCCCTTTGACTCTATACCAAGCGTGGGCTCATCGCCAATTGCTGTGGGGTAGAGTAGTAATTCGGCACCCATTAGCGCCATACTACGCGCGCATTCTGGAAACCATTGATCCCAGCAAATACCCACGCCTATCTTGGCATATTTGGTCTCCCACACCTTAAATCCTGTATCCCCTGGGGTAAAGTAGAACTTCTCAGCATAAGGAATGCCATCTGGGATATGGGTTTTACGATAAGTGCCAAGTACCTCGCCATCAGCATCAATGATGGTCACACTATTAAAAAAGGTATTGCCTGAGCTCTCATAAAAGCTAATGGGCAAGACTACTTTTAGCTCTTTCGCTAGTGTCTTAAAGTGCGTGATAGCGGCGTTATCCTCGACGGTGCTTGCCAGTTTAAAATAATCAAAGTCGTGTACTTGGCAAAAATAAGGCGTCTCAAATAACTCTTGCAGCAAAATGATGTTGGCACCCGCTTTTGCAGCCTTAGTGACCAAGTTGCTTGCTGTATCGATGTTCTTTTGCTTATCCCAACCACAAGCCATTTGGGTCGTTGCAACGGTAACCGTACGCATAAGAAGATTCCTTTTAGTGATAATAAATAGAATATAGGCCAAAACGATTCAGCGAAGTTGAAATAGCTTTTTATGGTGTGCTTTGCCTATACCGACTGCGAAAACATCATTCCAATCTTGCGCTACAACACGACGTGTCCGTTTTACTTAATTGGTAATCAATAATGGGCAATTACCGATTCGCAATTGCCCATTGTGTTGTAACAATACTGTATCGTTAATAGTTGCGCTTATTACCGCTTACGCCATCAAAAACCCTAAACCTAAGAAGGTCACAACGGACAGTCCAGCACCGAGCAGAGCATAGGGAAACTGCGTAAAGGCATGTTGCATCGGTGAGCACCCAGCGCCTTGAGCGGCAAGTAATGAGGAGTCACTAAAGAAACAAGCATGGCTACCAAAAGAGGATGCGGACAGTAAAGCACCAATCATAAGTGGTGTGCTTACGCCAAGCGCCAAAGAGATCGGGAATACAATCGGCATGGCAAGGACATATAGACCCCAGCTCGAAGAGGTTGCAAACGTCAAGAACGCCATAACCGCAAAGATAACCGCAGGGAAAATAATAATAGTCATATAAGGCGTGATCGCATCGATGACGTACGTGGTCATACCAAGCTCATCGTTAATCTCTTTTAAAAAGAAACCACCGATAACGGTTGATAGCGGATACAGCATGACTTTAAAGCCTTTAAATATCGCCTCAACTTGAGTCTCGAACGCTAAAATACCTTGTACCCAGTACACTACGACAGTCACAAAACAGGTCAACAAGGCACCGCGCAGCAAATCAATCTCAAAATAAATAGTAGAGACGATAAGCAAAATCATTGGAAAGGCAAAGTTTGCAATATTGGCTTTAAATGACAGTTTGCGTTTGGCTTTAACGTTAGAGACCAGTTGCTCCTCGACAAAAGCTTCAGGGACAGGGTTGCCCGATTTTGCTCGTGCTTCAGCTTTTTTCATTGGGCCCCAATCGCCCAAAATACCATAAGCGACCAAGAATACGATAAGTAGAGCAAACCAAGCATAGGCCATATACGGAATAGCAGTAATATAAAGACCAATACCTTCGCCGTCGCCTGCAACGCCGTTCTCTTCTAGTAGTCCTGCAAAGTATACTGCCCAAGTCGATATAGGGACGATAATACACATAGGAGCTGCGGTAGAGTCGACGATGTAAGCGAGCTTCTCACGGGAGACGTGATAGACATCGGTCAGTTTTTTGACAGAGGTCGATACTGCCAGGCAGTTGAGATAATCATCGATAAAGACCACGACACCTAACGCAAAAGTAGCTAACAAGGATTGCCGGCGTGACTTGATAATTTTTTGTAGCCATTCACTAAAGCCATCCAAGCAGCCGCTGATCTCAAGTAACTGAATGAGGCCGCCCATCAAGCCACACACAAGGACAATCCAAATAATAGTCTCATTACCGAGTACCAAAGAGATATTGTCCGCAAAAGGGGAGACCAAGTCAAAGGGGTTGAGCATGACAAGACCCGCCACGCAGCCTGCTATCATTGACTCAAAAGGACGTCTTGAGACAATGGCGGTAACTAGGACAAGAAGGGTCGGTAATAAAGACAATGCGCCCCAAGACTGGTCCGCATCACGGCTAGTGGCTAGCCAGGCAAAAACAAGATAGATCGCAACAGCTGCGACTACGGTCAAAAACACTCGCTTATTATGATACTGCTGCTCAACTGCTTTGTTGAGTTTCATGTTCATAAATACACTCCCTGTAAACGCTCATTATTTTTATAGAGCAAAATCACTCTTATTTATGGTCGGCAAGTTGTCATCTATCCACTTGCCAAAAACCATCACAACACTCCTTTGTTGTGATGGGGTCATGCTAACAAGTAAAACAAATCGCTTGATTCATATAGCCACTACAAACCAGTGCGATCCTTTAGGGCATACCACCACGATCCCATGACAGAGTAAGGCACACGTAGCGCGCGCCCACCTGGGAAGGGTATCCATGGGATCTTGGTAAAAGTATCAAATTCATCAGTTTTGCCGTTGATAGCATCTGCTAAGATCTGACCAAATAGGTGCGAGCCGGTGACGCCATGACCGCTATAGCCATGAGCAAAATAGACACGCTCGTGTAATTTACCTAGCTGGGGCACGCGCGAAAATGACAAGGCAAAGTTACCGCTCCACGCGTAATCGACTTTAGCGTCACGTAGCTGCGGAAAAATTTTGTGCATATTAGGGACGATTTTGGCAGCGATATCCGCAGGATCTTGACCACCGTAAACAGAGCCGCCACCAAATAACATGCGTTTGTCGGCTGATAGACGATAATAGTCCAAGATATAACGCACATCCTCGACACAAACGTCAGAGGGAATCAGCGTATCAGCTAAATCACCGAGAGGTTCAGTAGCGATAATCTGGGTGGATACTGGCATAACGCGGTCGGTGAGCTTGGGGATGACCTTATTAAGATAAGCATTACCGCAGATAACCGCTTGCTTACAAGTTACTGTGCCAAACTCGGTAATGATTTTGATCGCATCATCACCATACTCAACGTCGACAACCAAAGTATTCTCGTAGATAGTGCCGCCCTTTTGCTCAACAGCTGCCGCTTCGCCTAGCGCCAAGTTTAGCGGATGAAAGTGCCCGCCTGAGTGATCGATGATGCCGCCGACATAAGCGTCGGTATTGATATACTGCTCGATGCCTTGCTTGTCCAGCATCTCGCGATCATGCATACCGTGGCTCTCCCACAGCGTATGCGTATTTTGTAAGTCCTTTAATTGACTGGCATTAAAGGCGGCAAAAATGTTTTTTTCTTTAAGATCGCAGTCGATATTATAGTCATGAATAAAGCGGCGAATGATTTTGCCGCCGCGCGTGACCAATTTACCCACAAAATCTGCGTTCTCTTGACCATAAGACTTTTTGATCTTCTCAAGGCTAGCATTAAGCCCATTAACGATTTGACCGCCGTTACGACCAGAAGCACCCCAACCAATCTGCGCGCCTTCTAGTACCACGACTTCGTGATCGCTCTCAAGCAAATGCAGCGCTGCTGAGAGGCCACTATAGCCGCCGCCAACCACACAGATCTCAGCCTGAATGTCGTCTTTTAATGTGGGGCGATCAGGCTTTGGGTTACGACTAGCAGCATAGTAGCTGTCAGGGTACTTTCCTTTGTCAGAGTAGTGCGGAATATTGCGCGTATTGTTGCTCGCATGACTAGGCGGTTTACTCATCTGCGTGTTTTGCTCATTGGGCGGTGTAATAGGGCTATTTGACATCTTAGACATCCTGTAGATAAGTGAGGTATTCAAGATTGGTAACTTGCTGAGCAAAGCGCTTGGCTTCTTGCTTTTTGACTGCAGTGAGCAGCTCAATCATCTCGGTTGGGAATAGCGCATCGATCAGATCGCTCTCTTCAAACTTACGAATCGCTGAGAGCCAATCTAACGGTAGCAGTTTAAGCTCAGTCTCATCATAAGTAATATCATTGATAGGGTTTGGCGCTGCAAGCTTATTCTCAATGCCATAGAGCATGCCGGCAAGTACGGCGCTACAGACAAGATATGGATTGGCGTCAGCACCTGATACGCGGTGCTCAATACGGCGCGCGCGCGAGTCGCCGCCTGGTATACGGACTGCCGCCGTACGGTTCTCATAGCCCCATGACACATTGTTTGGTGCAAGTGTCCCTGGGGTAAATCTGCGATAAGAGTTCACATGTGGCGCAAACAGCAAGGTGCAATCAGACATCGTTGCAAGCAGACCTGCTACGGCGTGACGCAGCATGTCTGAGCCTTCATCACTACCATCATCAAAGACATTGTTACCGTCTTTGTCGAGCAAGCTACAATGCACATGAAAGCCATTACCAGATTGCAGACCAAAGGGCTTTGCCATAAAGGTGGCGGTCAGCTTACGGCGCGCGGCGACAGTTTTGACCACTTGTTTGAACAATACCGCATCATCAGCGGCCTTGAGCGGATCATCGACATGCAATAGATTTATCTCAAACTGACCGCAGCCGTTTTCAGCTAAGGCGGCATCGACTGGAATATCGAGCTTTTTGCACTGCTCGTAGATCTCATCCAAAAACTCATCGAATTGCAGTAGATCGTTAATACTTAAGATAGAGGTTTTGTTGAGCCTTAGACCATTTTTTGGACGAATAGGCGGCTTAGGTGTCTCGCCCTCAACATAATCAACCAGATAAAACTCAAGCTCAGTTGCCATAACAGGCGTAAGGCCAAGCGCTTTAAAGCGTTTACTGATGTAATCGAGCACGTGTCTGGCATCACCATAATATGGCTCATTGTCTTCGGTATAGAGCCAAACCGGCAATAGTGATGAGGGCGCACTAGTATTTAATAGTGGAAAAGCGGCACGACCAGTAGGACGAGCAATAGCGTCTATATCGCCATTAGACTGAGAGGACTCGATGACATCTGCGCCCCAAATATCGACACCCAAAATAGAGAGCGGCAAGCGGATACTACCGTTTTGCGCTTTGTCCATTTGATCAAAAGGAATACGCTTACCTCGTAGTAAGCCGTTGATGTCGCCTGCTGCAATATAAACATATTGTGTATTGTCTGTAGAGTCGACCATTCCGTTGGTTGCCGTCATATCCGTTTTCCTGTTGAAGTAATAAAAACTGTGTTCTATGTATCATAAAACCAGAGTGATAAATCGTATCGATAATAAACGCTAACCTTATATTTCTTCTGCCAAATGAGTGACTTAGCTAATGACGGTTCGCATTTGCGAGTTATGCTATTGCTATCTTTAGTATGGCTAATGAATTACAATATATTACCGAAACTTATAGTTGTCAATTTTTATTTAAAAAGTATCGTAAATAGGCTTTAAAAGTCGTTTTTAATCATTAATACAAAGAAGTGTGATTTATAGTTTACATTTTGATAAGCTCCGTGTTAAATTTCAATAGAGCAAAAATGTATCGCGACTACAACTTCACCTACTACTATATTTTTA
>NZ_JBQQFC010000149.1:0-5679 GCF_052258445.1 Psychrobacter sp. T6-1 | reverse complement strand
AAGACAGGCTTTGTCGCCAACCTGCAAGCTGGTGACTCGCTGTTTGCGCAAAACGATGAGGATACGGCAACCAAAAGGCCATGGCGACTGATTGCGCTTTGGATATGTCTGGTGCCATTTTTGGTGGGTATGGCAGGCATGCTAGTAGGAGAGGGTATGGCGTGGATGCCGCCAGTATGGATACAGTTTATCCTGGCGACGATCGTCCAGTTCGGTTTGGCATTGCCTTTTTATAGTAGTGCTTGGGCGTCACTCAAAGGTGGCCTCGCTAACATGGATGTACTTGTGGTCATCGGTACCGTGACTATTTGGGCGTATTCTACTTATCTGTGGCTGACGCATGGTGATGGCAGTCTGGCGAGTTTGTTAAATATCGAAGGTCATGGCCCTGGGGTATATTTTGAAGCCGGAGTGATGGTCATCGCCTTTGTACGCACAGGTAAATATCTAGAAGAGCGTACCAAAAAGAGAAGTCTGAATAGTATTGATTTACTGCTATCGCTCACCCCAGATGAAGTTGAATTAGAGCAGCCCAATGGCGATTTTCACAATGTTGCTCTAAAAGACGTGCAAATTGGTGATATCTTGCGGGCTAAGCAAGGTAGCCGCGTGGCAACCGATGGCACTGTTGTTGACGGTAGTGGCTGGTGCGTTGAAGGTCATTTGACAGGAGAGTCGGTACCGCTCAAAAAAGACGTTAACGATACGCTACTGGCAGGCGCGCTCGTTGAGAATGGTAGCTTGCTGTACCGCGTCAGCGCGAAGGGTAGTGATACTAAGCTTGGCGATATGGTACAAGCGCTCAGCGACGCTCAGGGCTCAAAGGCCAAGCTGGCGCGCCTTGCCGATAGAGTCACCGCTATTTTTGTGCCCGTCGTTGTGGCCATTGCCGTTGCGACTTTTGCACTGACATGGTGGTTTACCGGTAGAGTCGATACCGCACTAATGCATGCTGTATCTGTCTTAGTCATCGCCTGTCCTTGTGCGTTAGGCCTTGCCACGCCTGCTGCGATTATGGCAGGGATGGGGGTCGCGGCGCGTCATGGCGTCTGGTTCAAAGACGCGCAAAGTTTAGAGGCAGCGGGCGATATAGATACAGTTGTGCTGGACAAGACAGGTACGCTAACGATAGGTAAACCTGTGATTGTCGATCAAGTTATGGTCGATAAGTCGTTAGCTGTCGATGATGTGTTACAGATTGCCGCAAGTGTGGAGGCTCATGCCAGTCATCCGCTAGCGACTGCACTTATCAATGCAGCTATAGAGCGCAATCTGCCATTACTAGACGTCACTGACATAAGCGTCATCAAAGGCGCAGGTATTCAGGCCACTATCGCAGGCTTAGGACTCATAAAGGTGGGCACAGCTGAGTTTTCTGAACTAAATTTACCTAAGCATATGCCCAAGGTTTGGAGTATTGCCAGTACGGTCGCCGTCAGTATCGATGATGAACCGCTTGGCGCTTTTGCACTAGCAGATGATCTAAAAGACGATACGCCGCAAGCGATTGCCGCCTTGCAAGCCGCTGACATTAATGTGGTGCTTATGAGTGGTGATAAGCAGTCTGTGGTCGATCATGTGGCAGGGCAACTGGGTATCACCAAAGCTTATGGCACGATGAGTCCGCGCGACAAGGCCAGTCAGATTGCCAAACTTCAAGCAGCAGGTCACAAAGTGGCAATGGCAGGTGACGGCGTCAATGATGCACCCGCTATGGCGACCGCTGATGCCAGTTTTGCGATGTTTGAGGGGACTGATGTGGCACAGCACAGTGCGTCTGCGCGCTTGATGGGCGAGTCGCTCATGCATATTGATGCGGCGCAAAAGATCGCTCAGGCCACGGTACGCAATATCAAACAAAACTTATTTTTTGCGTTTATTTATAATTGCTTGGGTATTCCTCTGGCAGCTTTTGGATTTTTGAACCCGATGATAGCGGCAGCAGCGATGGCGCTTAGCTCCATATCCGTCTTGATGAATGCCCTACGCTTAACGCGCTTTAAGACTGAGGTTGAGCTGACGAATACCGTGTCAGGTTCTAATGCTAAGGTGAATACTAGCAAACCAAAAGTGATAGATGCTTAACATTTGCAATCATAAAATCTTATTTGTTTATCATGTAGTTTCGCGCTCTAACTGACGCAATGAATCGCTTATTGTTGTCTCGAAGATGGGCGATGTTTGACAAAATTTATGCTATGATGCCAAGCATTATCACCAAATTCATTTTTGTTTATAGCTTGCCCTTTTTATCCCACAAACTTGGCATGACCAAAGGAACGATTAGACATTATGTACGCTGAAGAAACCACTAACGATATCGCTATCAAAGACATCCGCGCTCGTGAAATTTTAGACTCACGAGGTAACCCAACGATTGAAGCTGATGTGATCTTAGCTGATGGGACTATTGGTCGCGCTGCTGCACCAAGTGGCGCGTCAACAGGCTCACGTGAAGCGCTTGAGCTACGTGATGGCGATAAGGATCGTTATATGGGTCGCGGCGTCAAAAAAGCAGTGGCTAACGTCAACAGTCAAATTCGTAGTGCTTTGATGGACAAAGACGTCACCGAGCAGCAAGCGATTGATGATGCAATGATTGCTCTTGATGGTACCGAAAACAAGGACAACTTGGGCGCTAATGCTATGCTCGCAGTGTCTCTTGCTGTTGCCAAAGCTGCTGCAAAGGCGCAAAGCTTACCGCTACATCAGTACATTGCTAATCTGCGCAATCAGACGTCGCTGACGATGCCGGTACCTATGATGAATATCATCAATGGTGGCGAGCATGCGGATAATACGGTTGATATCCAAGAGTTTATGATTGAGCCTGTGGGCTTTACTAGTTTTTCAGAAGCATTGCGTGCCGGTACAGAGATTTTTCATAGCTTAAAGTCGGTGCTTAGATCACAAGGCTTAAATACTGCTGTTGGTGATGAAGGCGGCTTTGCTCCTGATCTGCGTAGCAATGAAGAAGCCATTACTGTCATTATGCAAGCGATTGAGCAAGTAGGTTATAGCGCAGGCAAAGACATTTACCTAGCGCTCGACTGCGCCGCTACTGAGTTTTATAAAGACGGTAAATATGTCTTGGCAGGCGAGGGCAACAAGTCCTTTGATAACCAAGGGTTTTCCGATTACCTCGTTGGTCTTACTCGCCAGTACCCTATCATTTCTATCGAGGATGGTTTAGATGAGTCCGATTGGGAGGGCTGGAAGTATCTAACCGAGCAAATCGGGGATAAAGTACAACTGGTCGGCGATGATTTATTTGTGACCAATCCTGCTATTTTGCAAGAAGGCATCGATAAGCATATTGCTAATGCTATTTTGATTAAGTTTAACCAAATTGGCACCTTATCAGAGACGCTTGATGCTATTTATTTAGCGAAGAAAAACGGCTACGCCACGATTATCTCGCACCGCTCAGGTGAGACTGAAGATAGCACGATTGCTGATCTTGCCGTAGGTACTGCAGCAGGTCAAATTAAGACAGGCTCCTTGTGCCGTTCAGATCGCGTTGCTAAATACAACCAGCTTTTGCGTATAGAGCAGCAAATTCGTGCCAGCTATCGCGGCGCTGATGAGTTCATCGGTTTACGCGGTTAAAACCATTCAAACAAAGCAGTGTGTGATTTTGTACCCAATGACATACTGCTTTTTATTTGTACTTAGTATCTTTATATTTTGCGCGCCTACTATGAAATACTTTAGCCAGTTTATACTATTAGCTTTTGCAGTTGCTGTGTTGATGGGCCTGCAATATCAATATTGGCTGGGTGAAAACGGTCGATTTGAGCATAGTAAGCTCAGTGCCCAGATTAATAATCAGCAGCAGCTCAATGACAACCAAGTTGCAGCCAATAACTTACTACGCACTGACGTAAGCGATTTAAAAAATGGACTTGAGGCCGTAGAGGAACACGCGCGGCTAGATTTGGGGTTGATCAAACCCAATGAAACCTTTGTTCAAATATCTACTGCACCAACAACGCATAGTCAATAACATAGCATATGGCGATGCTATAACTTATCATTAGTACGAGCCCTTTTTTTATCACGAACCTCTCACATGAATAAAACCCCTAAATTGCATGCAATGATTGTCGCTGCTGGTCGCGGCAGCCGCTTTGGTGCGTCTGTGCCTAAGCAATATACTATTCTCGGCAATCAGACTCTATTGCAGCATAGCGTTGGGAGATTAGCTCAAAGCGAGCAGATTACCGAGTGTTTGCTCGTTGTGGCAGCAGATGATAATACAGCGCAAAATCTAAAATTTGCAATGCCTGTTTTCTACGCCACTGGTGGTACTGAGCGTTGGCAATCCGTCAGCGCAGGGATAGAGGCCATCATGAGTAAAGGCGCAAGTGATGATGATTTGATTCTTATTCACGACGCAGCACGTCCTACTGTGCCTTTAGCAGATATAGATGAGGTTATTGCGGCGGCCAAGCTTGAGCCTTATGGCGCTATTTTAGCAGCACCAGTAGCGGATACTCTAAAGCAAGCGCAGCAGGACGATACCTCACGGTGCTACGTCTCTCATACTGTTGATCGAGAGGGCATGTGGCAAGCACAAACCCCGCAAGTCTTTCGTGCAGGAGCGCTCACAAAAGTACTTGAGCATGTGGCGCTGCAACATTTGAGTATCACTGATGAAGCCAGTGCTTTTGAGTATCTAAACTTACCAATAAGACTTGTTACTGGTAGTCAGCAAAACATCAAACTGACCTACGCCGATGATGAGCTACTCATTTTATCTTTAATACAGTCACAAAAATAATTTGATGAGCTACCGCAAAATGTAGGGTGGAGAGCGTAAATAAAAACAACTCTCATCTATATATTCAATATTTGATATATAATTGTCAATAACTAATAATTATAATTCTGACTAGTCAGAGAAATTATGTTTTGCTATTGGTACGTAATTAGCCTATGATGTAACCATCTTAATACAATAAATATAAAACAAATTAAATCAATAATATAAGACTAGTTTTAGTAGTTATTGATTTACAAACCGTATAATAATAAGGAGAGGCTGATTGTCACCTGTGCATGCTATGACAAATTCAGATACCAAAGATCTTTATCAACTGGTTTACATCAGCCGCATTACTACTGCTGGACTTGTAGGTTCTAGCACACTCAATGATATTGCAAAATTAGCGACACAGAACAATTATAACAACGATATTACGGGTATCCTTTGTTACGGCAATGGCTACTTTTTTCAGTGTGTCGAAGGTCGCGAGCAAGACCTGACAAACCTAAAAAACCGCTTACTATTAGATGATCGTCACAAAGATTTAAAGATACTAGACTTCTCAGAACTTGATGAGCGTCATTTTTCTGGATGGTCGTTACGCTCTATTGTACTTGAGCGCTGTATGGTCAAGGATATGAGAATCAAGGCATTGATGCCTTTTAAACCTTATAATTGGAATTGCGATGAATACTTACAGTTCTTAGAGGTATTGCATCATTTATATGATGATATTGATCAAAAAGGTGAGTCTGATACTCAGCCTATTAAATATAGTGCGCTTGGCGTGACACTTAGCAAAGTTGTCGGTGAACACCAAGCTTTCTTTTTAATTCAATCTGTACTAGCCTTATTAATCATTATGACTATACCTTGGCTACTTATGGCGGATAAAATCTAAAACCTAAAGT
>NZ_JBQQFC010000148.1:0-5713 GCF_052258445.1 Psychrobacter sp. T6-1 | reverse complement strand
AGAGTTATCGTTTTATTTTAAGTATGTAGTGATCAGTAGATTCTAAGTAAAAGTATTATGTGCTCTATTTACTAGCAAGGCTGATAAAGATTTTCTAGCTTGGGGTGCCTATGCAGACAGGGGCTGCAAAAATTTTTATCAGTCTTGCTATAACATTTATAGTGAACCGACTATAGGTCATTAAAGCGTAAAATATTTAGCAAATAGCTGCTATCTCTTATTGTCATGGTTCGGTGGCAATTGTGTAGGCAGGAATGGATTGATTAGGGAGATATGACAAATAGGCAATAAAAAGCTGAGCATTACGCTCAGCTAATAATAAGTAAATAAAATAGAAATGCTATACGGACACGCGGAATGGATATAAATTTTTTTGCGTGCTGTGCCTACGCAGACAGAGGCTGCAAAAATTCATATCCATCCCGCTACATCTTACTTACATTAACTTAATCAGGATTTTTGAGGTTTTAATCTAAAACAAAAACTGCTTATTTCTTCATCGACATTGCAACCGCTTTGTCACCGATCCAATTGACCCATCTGACAGGAAAGAGGCGTAGTTGCAAGCGGATGAGATTGGCCATCACGCCTGGCACAACCAAGAACTCACGGTTTTTGACGCCTTTTAGCATAGCTTTGACCGCATCTTCAATTTTGAGCTCGCCTGCTAGCTTTTTCATACCGACGCCTGCGGCTGCCATGACTCCGACCTCAGCTTGGGTAAGCGGGGTATCGATAGGCGGCGGGGCAAAGACAGTAATATCGATCCCCAAAGGCTGCCATTCATAATGAAGCGATTGCATCATGCCCCAAATGGCAAATTTGGAGGCGCTATAAGAGCTATAGCCATAACTACCTGTAAACGATGCCATCGACGCCGTCACCATCACTTGCTTGCCGCGCGATAAAAAGGGACGTACCGCTGCCAGCACGTTGCGCGTACCAAACACATTGATACTCATGACTCGCTCAAACTGCTCTTGCGTCATCTCATCAAAAGTCCAAGGCCCTGTGACGCCAACGAAATGCATTAAGATATCGGGCGGCGTATGACTCGCGGCCTCAGCGATCTGTTTGGTAGTCATCTGGGCGTCGGTCGCATCAAGCTCATAGGTGCTAATTGAGGTGTTGAGTTTGTTCATGCCTTTGAGCGTTGACAAGGTCTCATCGAGCGTTTGCACATCAAATAGTACTAGATGCGCGCCTTGATTGATCAATTGCTTGGCCGTCTCAAAGCCAATACCAGAGGCTGCACCCGTGATATAAACCGTTTTGTCTTTATAGTAACTCATCAAGCACCTACCTGTTGCGCTTTACTATTTTGAGGTGCAGCGCTACGGGTACGCAGCGAGCCAAACTTAGCTTCGCCAATGAGATGACTGACCTTTTGACCTGGCAAGAGCCAATAAGGGGTGGCTTCACTACTTGAGGCGCAATTAGGAAAGTCAGGATTGCTAGACGGTCCTGCGATGGTTTTCTCAACGACCATAGAGATATATTGGTCGGTGCTGTCCTCTAGGGTGTTACCATTTAAGATAACCTCCATGCCTGTATTTTTGGCATAGCGGCGAATGGCGTTGACCTTGGAGTTCATCGGGGCATAAGCATCAGCGCCCACGCCATTCTCTGAGGTGACGCGGATACCGTCAGGGACGCGCGCGACCAAAGAGTGATTGCCCTCAGTGTGACCAGGCGTATGCACAAGCGCTAAGCCTTCGCCCAACTGTAGGCTACTGGTAAAGGTAATCACCTTTTCAGGATCGACGCCTTCGATGCCATTAGGGCAGTACCATTCTGCTTGTACTGGCAGTAGCCCCTGCGCGCTTTGCCATTCTTTTTCGTGGACGAGGAGCTTGGCATTTGGGAAGTAGGCAGGTCTGTCCTCAGTAGCGGTCTTGCTACCGAGCCATTGACGTACATCTTGCGTATGCAGATGGTCGTAGCTGATGTAATCGACGTCCTCTGGCATTAGATTAATCTCTTTTAGAGCCTCAGTGACATCGCGTAAGATAGGCGCAACCACGTTTTCAAGCGGCGACCAGTTGGGCATTTTATCAGTTAGGCGTTTAAAGAATGGCGTTTCACGGTCAGCATCGATATCTGATGGTGAGAACAACAAGGTTTTAAGCTCACCTAAGGCGTTGCGAAACTGCACAATAAATAGACGGTTTAAAATATGCAAATACGGAAACTTGTAGGTGCTTTGCGTATAGACGCCGCTATAAGCGTACCATGTCGGGTAGGGGACGCGCACTAGATTGACGCTTTGATAGTAGGCGACCTCCGGCTCCTCCATAAAGCGCTCGCGAAACGCTTCGGCCTGTTTGCGCGCCGCACTTAGGCGCTCTTGTGGCAATGGACTTTGGCGTACTTCATTAAAGTCGTGCAAGGTTTTCATACCTAATGATTGCAAATCCATCATATATCCTTATAAGTGTTTGGTTGTCAATGAGCTTTAAATCATAAGCTGTACTTGATAATAGCAATAGTATTTCGGCAGTGATAGTACTTTTAGCGTACGCTTAAGTCTTATCCCAATACGGATCATCACCGAAGCGTTCTGCAATAAAATCAATCAGATAACGACAGCGCTGTGACAAAAATCGGTTTTTGGGATAGACGGCATAAGCATTTAAAGAGGGCAGCTTATACTGCTCAAGGATAGGAATAAGTGCGCCGCGCGCTACGGTCTGATAGGTAATAAAAGTAGGCAAAAACGCAATACCTTGACCCCTTACTGCCATATCGAGCAAAAAATCACCGTTATTGGCTTTTATTTTCGATTGTGTCACCACGTTATGCGTTTTGCCTTGCTCATCTGTCAGCGCTATCGAGCCATATTTGCCAAGGCCATATTGCAAGAACTCATGCTCTGTCAGATCATCAGCCGTCTGCGGCGTGCCCATTTTGCTTAGATAGTCGGGACTTGCGCACAGCGAGTATCGAATTCGCGCCAAACGCTTGGCTTGGTGCGTTGAGTCTTGTAATTCTCTAATGCGAATAGCAAGCTCGTAGCCTTCTTCAACCAGATCTATGTGCCGATCTGAGAAGTCCAACTCAAACTTTAGATTGGGGTACTCTTTTGAGTAGTCATCTATCACTTCACTTAAATGCATCAGACCAAAGGTTAATGGCGCGGTCATCTTAAGCGTACCCTCAATACGCGTGGGTGCGCCAGTTGCTTGCTCATTGATAGCCTCTACCTCGCTCAAGATATTGTTCGCTTGGCGATAATAATACTCACCCGCTTCAGTCAGATTCGATTGGCGCGTGGTGCGGCTGATCAACTGATTGCCCAAACGCGTCTCCAAGTCTTTTAGACGACGACTCACCGCAGATTTGGCGACATTTAACTGCTCAGCGGCTTTGGTAATGCTACCCGCTTCAACCACGCGTACGAACATGGCCATATCTTCTAGTTGTCCCACCTTACTCTCCTGTTTTTCGTCGATAAAATCTATCTTATATAAAGGGCGCTCAAAATAATAAAGTCAGCATTTAAGTTACTATAGCATTGTTCTGATAATAAGAACTTATATTTGTGATTCGTGCGGTTTATCGCTCATCCATCAGCCTTTACAATAGTGCTATTATGCAACTCAACGAAAATACCTTAAATAAAAACTCAACTTTTGGAGAAACAAAATGGATAAACTACAAGAATTAAGCGCCCCAATCGGTCGCCTATTTTTATCAATGATCTTTATCTTTTCAGGATTTAGCAAGATTACAGGTTATGCAGGTACAGCGGCTTATATGGAGTCAGTAGGCGTCCCTAGTATGCTATTGCCGTTAGTAATCGCCCTTGAAATCTTAGGCGGTATCGCGGTACTTGTCGGTTTTAAAGCGCGCTTAGTATCGTTATTGATTGCTGGTTTTAGTATTGTTTCTGCTATTTTGTTTCATCAGTTTTGGAACGATGAGTCGCAGATGAACCCCTTTATGAAAAACATCGCTATGGCAGGTGGGTTTTTGATGATATTTGCGCATGGTCCAGGCGCTTATTCTATTGATAAAGACCAGACACCAAAGACAAGATTGCACTAAGTTTTAATAAGCTAAGTTCTGTTAAGCTAGGCTCTGCTAATATGAACAGCACCACAGTAATAAATGCAGAGTATTAGGAGATCACTATGAGTACGACTATAGCTTTAATTATAGGCAGCTTGCGTAAAGCCTCTATCAACCGTAAGTTTGCAGAATATATCGTGTCGCAGCTACCTGATGACATCAAGGTAGAAGAAGTTATCATCGATGACTTGCCGCTTTATAATTAAGACTATGATGATCAGAGTATCGATAGTTATGATCGCGTTCGCCAGCAGATTAAGACGGCTGATGCGGTCTTAATTGTTACCCCAGAGCATAATCGTACTATGCCCGCAGCGCTCAAAAACGTCATCGATATCGGCTCGCGTCCTCATGGTGACAGCGTATGGACTGCTAAGAGAGTCGCTGTCGTGACCGCTTCTCCTGGTACCTATGGCGGCAGATCTAGTGGCCTTGATGTACGCAAAAGCATGCAAATGCTCTCAGCTCAAATGATGATTAGCCCTGAGGTCTATTTAGGCCATGCAACTGACAGCTTAGATGACGCAGGTCAGGTCAGCGAGCGCACACAAAAATTCCTCAAAAAGTTCACAGATGAGCTCGCTACATTCGCAGGACGTACTGGTGTCTGATAGCGCATCTAACAGTGTAGCGTCAAATAGTCATCACAGTGGCGCTCAAAACGATCAGCCACCAAGTTTTTGGCAGCGCTACCGTGCCCCTGTGTTGTTGACTGTCGTCGGCGGCGCTATTGACACTATTGGCTTTATCACCCTATTTGGGTTTTTCACCGCTCATGTCACAGGTAACTTGGTATTGGCAGGGAGCGGACTTGTCAAAGGCGAGGACGGTCTGTGGATCAAGCTAGCTTCTGTGCCACTGTTCATCTTGACGGTCGTTGTGACCAAAATCTATATCGATAATAGCCGCAAACAGCAGCTGATACTGACGCATTTGCTATTAGCAGAAGCGGTATTTCTCACCGCGTTTATGATAGCGGGATTATCTTTTGGGCCTTTTACCGATGGCAATAGCATCACGGTGGCGATAACTGGCGGCTTAGGTTTGACGGCTTTAGCGATTCGTAACACAGCGAGCAAAACTGTCATCAAGCACATGAGCCCCACGGTGCTCATGACTGGCAATACGACCCAACTCGGTATCAATTTGTCTGACTATTTAGCCCATAGGACGCTAGATAATGCCAAAAAGCTCGGTCATAGCTCAGCGCTGGTGATCAGCTTTGTTGTTGGGGCACTATTGGGTGCAGTGCTTTACGTTAAGCTTGGCTACTGGGCTGTGGGTTTGTTTGTATTGCCAGTGCTGTACTTAGCTTGGCTGGCCCGTGACAAAAGCTTTTTACAGAACATCGGCTAGCGACCAATATCCTAAATCCTTGTATAACGCCATGCAACGATATTCTCTTGCAACATCACCCGACAAAATTCTCTTACATAGCTTATTTTAAATAACATCATACCTATTACTGTACAGGCAACTGGGGTAGATCCTATTGTTATGTCTGCAATCTTTGATATGGCGTAAAACCCCTTGTTAGCAGCACTGCATTTATCTTTGAGTAAATGAATCCTTCTAATGATGTCATGCAACCTTGCTGCCTTAAAAAGGCTGTACTTTTATTGTTCTTACTTTTATTGTTCTT
>NZ_JBQQFC010000147.1:0-5822 GCF_052258445.1 Psychrobacter sp. T6-1 | reverse complement strand
TTACTAAGTGGTGAGTATACTGATTTAAAAGCGCAGAGCGAACAAGAGAGATGACTTGCTTTTGCTGCAAAAGACAAGTAAAATCTTGCCTTTAATTTTTCCCTGTCGTGTTCGTCATAAAAGCGCTGGTATGATATCAGCCACGGCACACGGGTTAAACGGAGTCAGACAATGTACGCAGTAATCAAAACTGGTGGCAAACAGCACCGTGTAGTCGTCGATGAGCTTTTAAAAGTTGAACTATTAAAGGCAGAGAAAGGCGAAACGATCAAATTTGAAGACGTGTTGATGGTTGTTGATGGCGATGACGTCAAAATCGGTCAGCCTGTTGTAGACGGCGCAAGCGTAGAAGTTGAAGTGGTTGAGCATGGTCGCGGCGAAAAAATCCGTATCATCAAGCACAACCGTCGTAAGCATTATCACAAAGAGCAAGGTCACCGCCAATGGTACACCTTGTTAAAAATCAAAGCGATCAACGCTTAATTTTGAATTTGGCTCAAAAGCTAAATGATATAGCGCAGAATGCTTAAGAGTTATCGCATCAGCGGTAAGTCACATTAACAAGGAGAATTATCCATGGCACATAAAAAAGCTGCCGGCTCAAGTCGTAACGGTCGTGATTCAAACCCAAAAATGCTTGGTGTAAAAATCTTTGGTGGTCAAACGATCGCCGCTGGTAACATCATCGTTCGTCAACGTGGTACAGAATTCCACGCAGGCGAAGGCGTTGGCATGGGCCGCGACCATACTTTATTTGCACTGAACGACGGTGTGGTTAAGTTTGCAACTAAAGGCAAATTCAACCGTCGCTACGTTATGGTTGAAAACGCATAATTGCACGCTATCTATGAACTTTTTTAGATACTGTTGCTTAGGTCATGTTTTTTAGATCATAGCAGAGCAAGCAACAAAGTCCCTATTACCTATTGGTAGTAGGGACTTTTTATATGTATAGAGTATAAAACAGACAAACGAGTCTGCACATAATAAACAGCTCGTATTATCTTTGTGGCATTTGACGTTGCTGTGAGCGTTACAAGCGCGTATGCCATGCGTAGTAATGATTGCAAATCATGTCTAGGCGCGTAATAAAAAAACTGGCACACTGTCGTCATTGCCTAATAGCACTCAAGAAAAAAGGCATAAGGTCATTAAGTATCGAATAACACTTTGATTTTTTATTAATGCGATCGTGCATTTTAGAGAGGAATAATTATGAATAATTTAAATAAACAAAGCACTTTTAAGCAAAAATTGATGGGCGGCGTTTTAGCTGGCGTTTTAGTCACCTCATTAGGGGTCGCTGCGCCCATGATAGCGATGACGCAAACTGCTACCGCAGCACCTGCTGACAATTTGACCGCTGCTAAGCGCTTAAATAAATTGCTTACTAATACTAAAAGCATGAGCGCCAACTTTACCCAAACGACCAAAGGCGCAAGTAGCGGCACTTTTAAAGGCTCGATGAGCGTTGAGCGCCCTAATAACTTTCGCTGGGAAACCAAGTCGCCCTCCGAGCAACTCATTGTCGCCAACGGTAGCTCAATGTGGATCTATGATAAAGATTTAGAGCAGGCCACTAAGCAAGGGGTCGACACTCAAGTGGGCAATACACCAGCGCTACTATTGTCAGGTGACCCAAGCAAAATCGCCCAAAACTTTAAAGTCACTCAGCCTTATGCAACCAAAAATTATTACGTGCTTTATCCCAAATCAGGCGATGCCAGCTTTAAGAGTTTGTCGATGAGCTTTAGTGGCGGTAAGCCTGTCATGATGGTGCTTAACGATACTTTGGGTCAAACTACCTCAATCAAGTTTAGCAATATCAAGCTCAATCCGAGTATTAATAGCAGTCAGTTTAAATTCACGCCGCCAAAAGGCGTTGACGTTATCAATCAGTAGGCTTAAAATACCAGCAAGCTTCAAATATAAAAGGACAAGCCATTATCGGACTTGTCCTTTTTTTTATCTTAAAAATCGGGTTTGCTAAATACCTAAAAATTACTATTTGACTCTAGGGGCAAGTAGTCTGTTTTTGTCTTTGCTACAACGCTTTAGTATTAGGGTTTATACGCTATTGTAACAAGCATAATCAGTAGTCTTTATGCCAAAATAAAAGCACGAAAATACACGTTTTGTAGCATATAAAATGACCAGTTAATACATCTAAAAACTGGCTTTTAAGCCTTGATATGCGTATAGTATGTAAACATTTTATGCCAGTTGTCACCCTATTATTGACCTTGTGTTATGAGCTATTAAATCAATGAATAAGACATTGATTTGATATGTTTGTCGCTCGCAAGCTTAACTTATTTATGGCGCTTTACTCTTTGTGATTGCCTAAAATACTAACTTCGCAAGGTGAGTTGTCAGTAATACTGATAATTGGTCATTACCAGCACAGCGTATCTGTGTTTTTATCTGTATGATGCCTCTATTGAGGCGCACTTGTACAGATTAGGTGAGGAGCAAGGATTATCATGTCTGCTTTTGATTGGTCAGCAGTTGCTTTTATTTTAGCCGCTATTGGTTTGGTCGTATTCATGCTGGTTGTACCGCGATTACTCGGCGGACGCTCAAGCGGCTCACAAAAAGAAGAAGTGTTTGAGGCAGGCGTTGTCGGATCTGGTAACGCCCGTATTCGCTTGTCTGCCAAATTTTATTTGGTTGCCATCTTCTTTGTGATTTTCGATCTAGAAGCTTTGTATTTGTATGCTTATTCGGTCTCAGTCGTAGAGGCAGGCTGGGTGGGTTTTGCAGCTGCCGCTGTCTTTATTATTATTCTACTCATAGGCTTGGTCTATGAACTAAGCCTGGGTGCGATGAACTGGGCACCTGCTGATAAGCGCCGTAAAACTGCCCGTCTAACCGCCGCGCCTGCAGGGTTTAATTTGGCCAGTATTACCAAGTTTGATGGCGTAGATGAGCTCATGGTTGATCCGACAGGTAAGATACCTGCGCAGTCCTCAGGTCAGATCAATGTCTCAAACAACATCGAGACTAACCGTCGTCACTTACAAAACATCGATCATATCAATACGACAGGTAATGTGACCACGGTAGACTTTGCAGAATCAGCTCAGCACAAAAACAACAATGTGCAAAAACCGTCCAAATAATGGCTCTCATATAGCTAATACCATCTATCAAATACCGCCGCGTATTTAAATAAAGGTTATCTGTTATGAAGTACACGCTAACAAAAGCCAATCCTGATGCCGATATCTATCCTGCCCAGACCCGTCAAACGGTCAACGATCCGATAGAGGATGAAGTCAATAAAAACGTCTTTATGGGCCGCTTAGAGGACATGGTACACTCGACCGCCAACTGGGGTCGCAAACATTCACTGTGGCCCTTTAACTTCGGTACCTCTTGCTGTTACGTTGAATACGCAACCACTTTGACCGCTGTGCATGATTTGTCACGCTTTGGTGCTGAGGTCATTCGCGCATCACCCCGTCAAGCTGATGTAATGATCGTTGCGGGGACTTGCTTTGTCAAAATGGCGCCCGTTATTCAGCGCCTTTATGAGCAGATGCTTGAGCCAAAGTGGGTCATCTCTATGGGTGCATGTGCCAATTCAGGCGGTATGTATGACATCTATTCTGTCGTACAAGGCGTGGACAAAATCATCCCCGTTGATGTCTATGTGCCGGGCTGCCCGCCGCGCCCAGAAGCGCTGATTCAAGGCTTGATGCTACTTCAAGAGTCGATTACTAAAGAGCGCCGTCCGCTAGGTATTCATGTCAATGAACAGGGCATTTATCAGCCGCAAATGACGCCTGAGCGCGATCGCAAGCAAGCTGATCGCATCGCAGTCAAAAACCTGCGTAGCCCAGATAGTATTTAGAGCTTAGCTTTGTATTTAAGCATTAGAGATTAGCTTTGCGCTTATCAGTCAGTTATGAGTAATGAAGGAAACCCTCATTCATGGTCACGGTAGTTGATAACATAGATCCCAAGATCAAACCTGTACCGGTAGTCATTCAAGAGCTGACCCATAAGTACGCGGGTAAGTTCGTTGTGCAGCATACGGTCGATGAGATTCCAACCGTATGGGTGGCGCGTGCCGACTTGCTAGATATTCTCCTGTTTTTGCGTAAGCTACCCAAACCCTATGTCACGCTATTTGATCTGTCGGCGATAGATGAGCGTTTACGCCAGCATCGTCGAGGCCTGCCTGATAGCGACTTTACGGTGTTTTATCATCTGATGTCCTTTGAGCGCAACAGTGATGTGCGTATCAAAGTGGCACTAGATGAAGACGATCTGACGGTGCCAAGCGCGACCAATATTTGGCCCAATGCCAACTGGTATGAGCGCGAAGTATGGGATATGTTCGGTATCGTCTTTAGCGGGCATCCGCATCTAACGCGTATCTTATTGCCCAAGTATTGGGAAGGTCATCCGCTACGTAAAGAGTACCATGCGCGCGCGACAGAATTTACCCCATACTTTCTAAATGCCGCTAAACAACAATACGAGCAAGAAAATCTGCGTTTTGTTCCAGAAGAGTGGGGCATGAAGCGCTCGGGACGTGACGAGGACTTTATGTTCTTGAACATCGGCCCCAATCACCCTTCTGCTCATGGTGCGTTTCGTTTGGTGCTCCAGCTTGACGGCGAAGAAGTCGTCGATTGTATCCCTGATATAGGCTATCACCACCGCGGCGCTGAGAAGATGGCAGAGCGCCAGACTTGGCACTCTTATATTCCTTACACTGACCGTATTGATTACCTTGGCGGGGTGATGAACGAGCTGCCATACATAATGTCGGTCGAGAAGCTCGCGGGCATTACTATTCCGCCGCGCGCTGAGACCATTCGCGTCATGATGAGTGAGTTTTTCCGTATTACGAATAATTTGCTCTTTGTCGGCACCTTTATTCAAGATGCGGGCGGAATGACGCCAGTATTCTATATGTTCACTGATCGCCAGAAAGCTTATGACGTCATTGAGGCGGTAACCGGCTATCGCATGCATCCAGCGTGGTTTCGCATTGGTGGTACGGCAGCCGATCTACCGCGTGGTTGGCAGCGCCTAGTTCGTGAGTTTTTGGACTGGATGCCTAAGCGCTTGGATGAGTATGTCAAAGCCGCATTACAAAACAGCGTACTCAAAGGTCGTACCCAAGGCGTCGCTCAGTACAATGCCAAGCAAGCACTCGCTTGGGGCGTGACAGGAGCAGGTCTGCGCGCAACGGGTATAGACTTTGATTTGCGTAAAGCTCGCCCGTACATGGGCTATGAGAACTATGATTTTGAAGTGCCTATTGGTTATAACGGTGACGCTTATGATCGCTGTATGATCAAAGTCGAAGAGATGCGCCAGTCCTTGCGTATTATCCGCCAGTGTATGGATAACATGCCTCAAGGACCTTATAAAGCGGATCATCCTCTATCGGTACCACCGCCTAAAGATCGCACTTTGAACGATATCGAAACCTTGATTAATCACTTTATCTCTGTCTCTTGGGGCCCTGTTATGCCAGCGGGTGAGTGCGCAACGATAGTTGAGGCCACCAAAGGCTTGAACAGTTATTATATTACCTCGGACAAGGCGACTATGAGCTATCGTACTCGTATTCGTACGCCGACGTTTGCCCATTTGCAACAAATGCCCTCTGTGATTAATGGCTCTTTGGTTTCTGACGCTATTATGTATTTGGCTTCAATTGATATCGTTATGGCAGATTGTGATCGTTAAACAATTGAGCGCAAGATAAGTAAGGATTGACAAGAGATTATGAGAATTGTTTCTGACAAAATGCCAAAAGTAGATGTGGCTAGTATTTTGACCGTAAGTGAGATTGATGC
>NZ_JBQQFC010000146.1:0-5867 GCF_052258445.1 Psychrobacter sp. T6-1 | reverse complement strand
TATTTTGGCAGTGGCTATTCGCTATAAAAAGGACACTGGGGTTGGGACATTAATGGCAATGATGTTACCATACTCGATGGCATTTTTGATTGGTTGGACTATTTTGTTCTCGATTTGGGTATTTGTACTGGGTCTACCTGTGGGGCCTGGCGCAGAGACATTCTATCCTGCTAGATAAACTGGTTTTATCGTTACGGTAGCAGGATTAACAATAGCTGTCTGTGTAACACTAAAAACCCTTGTCAGGTCATGGCAAGGGTTTTTAGTGTTACACACTATCTACGATACTTATGAAGTAACCTTTAGCGCCAAACGTTCAAGTACCGACTGAATACCGCGCTCTTCAATAGTGCCTGTGACAAAGTCTGCGCGCTCAATCAAAGCAGGTTGTGCGTCACCCATCGCCACCGCGAAGCCAACCAGATCAAACATCTCTAAATCATTAAAACCGTCACCAAACGCCATACATTCACTAGCATTAACGCCGTAATATTGACAGACATCCAAAATACCGCGCGCTTTTGAGGCTTCAATCGGTAAGATATCTGCGCCCGTATTGTGCCAATGCACGAGCTTGAGATCGTACTTGGCAAAGTCGACTTCTTGCATCTTCTCTTGCTGATTATTAAAAAATACTGAGCACTGATAGACTTCACTGGTCTGATGATAAAAGGGGTCGACGATAGAGTTTGGCGTACGCGCATTAAACTCACGCAAGCGCTCGTTTTCATCCGACCAAGCGATATGGGTCGCTGAATCAAACTTGTGTATCAAATCGCTGGCTTGGCACAGCTCTACAATTTTGGTTGTTTGCTTATTCGACAAGGGATAGTGACTGATTCTATTATGATTATCAAAACTATATTGACCATTCATACAGATGATCGAATCGAGTACGTTGGCCTCTAGTAGCGCCAAGATATCAGGCGGCAAAATCGCTTTTGAGCGCCCTGTCGAGATGACGAGTTTGACATCAGAATGAGCTAGCGCCTCAAGCGTCGCTTGATTATGCTTAGCAATGATGCCTTTACGGCTAAGCGTATCATCGATATCAAAAAAGATGATCTTGGGTGTCGGGATTTTACTTGTCGCCCGCGCACCGCTAGCTTTAAATTCGGTAAACATAGCTATCCTTGTCTTACTTAAATTTGCGTTCTTTTAAACTTCTTTATCTAATTGCGCTAAAAACTCATTGGCATTTTTTAAGTGCTCTTTTTGCTGGTTTTTATCCATCTTATCCCACATCGACAGCAGCATACCGATACGTGGATTCTTTGCAAAAAAGTCGCGATGCACATGCATAAAGCGCCAAAACAGCCCATCCCAAATAGCCGCCCACTCGACAAGCTCGCCTTTGGACTTGACTTGATAATCACTCATTTTATTAATATAGTTACTACCGCTGATATAGGGTTTGGTCGCCATCAGACCGCCATCGGCGAACTGACTCATGCCATAGATATTAGGCACCATCACCCAATCATAAGCATCGATAAATAGCTCCATAAACCACTGATAGACCTCATCAGGGTCAAACTCACAGAGCAGCATAAAGTTGCCAAAGATCATGAGGCGCTCAATGTGATGCGCGTATCCTGTCTTGAGCACTTTTTTAATCGTCGTATCAATGGGCATGATACCCGTATCACCGGTATAAAAGCTGGGCGGTATCTTACGTTTAAAGCCCCAAAAGTTACTGCTGCGCTGTTTGCGTCCAATATACTCGTAGAGTCCGTACATAAACTCGCGCCAGCCGATAATCTGGCGGATAAAGCCCTCTAACGAGTTAATCGGAATATCGTATTCCTCGCTAATCTCAAGTGTGCGCGTCACCACTTGCTCAGGGGTGAGCAGACCCGTATTAAGCATCGGCGTCAAAATACTATGATGCAGTACATGCTCGCTTGCGACGATAGCGTCTTCATATTTACCAAAGTCTTTAAAGCGTGTCGCTAAAAAGTTCTCAAGCCACACCTCCGCCTCGGCATGAGTGGTCGGATAGCGAAAGTCAGGATTCGCCTCGCCATAATGGCTGCCAAAATTGTCCTCAACGTAGCTTATCGCTTCCTTGTAACGCTCAGTTAACTTAGGAAATTCAAGCGCAGGCGGCGTCTCTTTACGTGGGTATTTTTTGCGGTTGTCTTCATCAAACGACCACTGTCCGCCGATAGGATCATCGTCTTCATCGATAAGGATCTTTTCACGTTTGCGCGCTTGAGTATAGAAGTCATGATGGAATAGGCGGTTGTCGCGAAAAAACTCGCAATAAACAGGCAAAGGATTCAAAAACATCGGCGTTGGCGAACAATCAAAGTCAATATCAGCGTCTAGTACGGCCTGCTGGACGTACATACGCAGCCAGTCATCGACCAGATCAATACAATAAATTTTTGCAATAGCATCATCATTGTCAGCATCGTTTTTGCTGCTGACAAAGCTCGCAACCAGCTTACGACAGTCGCTGTGTTTATGGGCGGATTCAATATAATGTACAGTTTTGCCCGCGTCCTTCAAAGTTTGCTCATAAGCTTTCATACTCGCGCGGTGCAGTACTAGCTTTTGCTTATGAAAGGGATACTGGGTAAAGTACAAATCCTCTTCAATTAGGTAGCACACGTCCTGCCAAAGGCTCACATTGGCAAACAGCTGATGCGGGAAGATTAAGCTGACTTTTTTACTCATAAGTTAAGCTTATATTAACTAAGACAACTCATTATAAATGAGCCATTGCCCTGTTGTAAGGTAGGGTTGTGTTACTGATTAAATGCTAAAACGCTGCGCAAGATTTTATTGTTGCCCATAACCGAAAAGACTTTTGCTTTAACCACTCTATAAATCACATGGCAAAACCACCATATACGTAAGCATTAAACCGAGTATGAATAATAAAAATGAGAGCGAGCCAATGACCACAGCGACCAACGACACAAGCCAGCAAGATCGCGACAATGATCTGTTTAGCATCACGCCGCGTCACCCTGATAGTCGCCTTGAGGCGGACTGGTTGTTTCTGTATAACAAGCTGCCGCCTGATCAATGGTTTGGTGCAGATTACGCCTACAAGACCTCAGGTTGGCTAAAGGTACATACCAATATACGCAAACGCCAACGTATATTGATGCAAATCAGCGACGCCTATCAAAACGGCGAGTTTGATTGGTCAGAGTATCGCTCGCAAATCCTTAAACGCATCAATATGCATATCCTCAAGTTGCATCAGCATCATGGGGTAGAGGACGAAGGATTCTTCCCTGAGTTTGTCAGCATGTATCCTCAGCTTGCACCTGCGTTTGAGATACTGGGTAAGGATCACGAGTACCTCAACGCGCTACTCGATGAATTGCAAATTCAAAACGATCAGCTGGCAAGAAGTGAGGTAGAGGACAAGGCGCTGGCTAAGGAATTGCACGACACGCTAGTCAAAGTGACCGATTTACTTCAGCAGCATTTAACTGATGAAGAGGATTTAGTCATTCCGATTTTGGGGCTGAGGCAGAGTTAGGGGTTGTGAAATTTGCTATTCGCGTAGGCTGGGCTTTTAGCCCAGCATTTAAATGCTCTAAACTCTTTAAAGGCATAATTCATGCGAACCTATATCAGAGATAAGACTAAAGGTGGGACTTACTTTTTGACTATGACATTGTTAGATCGCAAAAGTGATCTTCTTACAAAACATATTAACGAGTTTCGCCACGCTTATCGACTGACTAGACAAAACCATGATTTTAAACTTAACGCGATGGTATTGTTGCCTGATCATGTGCATATGCTCATTACTTTAGCAGAGGATAGCGATAATTACGCTGTCATCATCTCTAGTATAAAGACGCATTTTTCTCGTCAAATTAAAAAGTCCGCTAGTGAAACCATCAGCCACTCTAGAGTAAGAAACAGAGAACGCGGTATTTGGCAGCGGCGGTTTTGGGAACATAGAATTAGAGACGAGTTAGATTATCAGCGCCATATGGATTATATTCATTACAACGCGGTCAAACATGGTTATGTCGCGCGTCCTTCCGATTGGCAATATTCAACGTTTCAAAGGTGCGTAGAAAAAGGGTTTTGTCCGCTTGATTGGGGTGGGGTAGGTGTTGATGTGATTGAAATTGATTATGATTGATTGTTGATTTGAGAGTTATTTTTTTGGCGTAGTTTTGCTGGGCTAAAAGCCCAGCCTACGCTAGCTAATCTCGATGCTCCCAAACAACAGCAATCTTAGCACCCAACATATCTTCTAATTCTTTCAATATTTCTGAACGAATAGAAATGGCTTCATTAATATCGCTTTCAAACTCTTCATCTTCATTGTCATCTAATTGCCAAAATTTATTAGTTGCTACAAAGTCTCCAGCGCTCATCATGAACGGGCTAGTAATAATAATATCTGAATGTGTCAGTTGCAGGTTTTCAACTGCATCAAAATAGGGTTCATGTTCACATTCGATAATATTTTCGTCAAAAAGTGAAAATGCTTCTTCTTTTTGTTCATCAGTTAAAACATGGTCTTGGTCTTCGATATAAATAAAAACGTGTTGTTCACTCATAATATTCTCCCAGTAAGCACAGGCTGGGCTTTTAACCCAGCTTTCTAAAAATTAAATAAATAAACCCAACTAACCAACCTCAACCCCAGTCACATTCTGAAAGCCCCTTGGCAACTGACCACCACGATTACCACGTGTGCCTGTATAGTTCGCTAAGTCCATAGGTTTTAAGGTGACATGACGCTTGCCAGCAGTAATCACTAAGCTGTCTTGCAAGCTGAGTGGGGTAATTGCTAATACTTCCTCATCGCCTTTTAAGGTAATCATTTTATTGCCCTTTCCGCGAGCTTGCTCGGGCAGATCATCGAGCGCAAATATCAATAAATATCCGGCGTTAGTAACGACAGCAACGTGATCAGGGATAGTGCTTACCGCTTCGCTATCATCGCCATTAGTCCCTGCACTGGCATCGATACGTGCGACAGGTAACAGGCGACTATCTGCAGCAAGATTGATTAGGTTTTTGCCTGATTTTTGATTGGTATCGAGATTGCCGAGTCTATTGATAAAGCCGTAACCTTTTGAGCTGGCAAGGATAATACGTTGCTCATCGCTACCCGTGAGTAGCTGCTCAAAGCTCGCGCCTGCTGGTGGTTTGAGTACACTGGTGAGCGGATCACCTTGACCACGCGCTGAAGCTAGGTTGTGCGCTTCAATACTATAGCTACGTCCTGTGCTATCGAGAACATAAATTTTCTCATTGGATTTGCCGCGCACATCGGCTTGATAGCCATCGCCTGAGCGGTAAGTCATACCTTTTGCATCCACCTCATGACCTTTAGCGGCACGTATCCAGCCTGCTTTGGACAAGATAGCGGTAATCGGCTCACTAGGTATAAGGTCGGACTCTTTAAGTGCTTGCGCTTCATCGCGCTCCATGAGTGGCGACATACGCTCGTTGCCATGCTCCTTCATATCGGCAGTCAGCTCATCGATAATAAGTGCCGTTAGGCTCTCAGGGTTATCGAGATATTCTTGTAGTTTGGCACGCTCAGCAGCGAGCTCGTCTTGCTCACGACGCAGCTCAATTTCCTCAAGTTTCGCGAGTTGGCGCAAGCGAATGTCCAAGATAGCATTGGCCTGAATCTCAGTGAGATCATAGTTCTGCATCAAGGTCGCTTTGGGATCGTCCTCTTCGCGGATGATACGAATCACTTCATCGATATGCAGGTACGCTATCAATAATCCTGCCAAAATATGCAAACGCTTATCGATCTTATCGAGACGAAATTGTACGCGGCGCGTGACCACAGAGCGGCGACAGACTAGCCATTCTTCTAGTATTTCCTTGAGATTTTTGACTTGCGGCTTACCGTTCAAGCC
>NZ_JBQQFC010000145.1:0-5901 GCF_052258445.1 Psychrobacter sp. T6-1 | reverse complement strand
TGCAGTATATAAAATAGTAAGTTTAACGTAGCGCGGCGTAAGCGGAATTGGCGTAGCTTGCACTATTACTGCTCGTACCAAAGCTGACATTTTGCATTGAGCTGTTATCGCTGATGCCATTAGCGTTGTTATAGTTATTTGTACTAGTCGATAGCCCAGAGTCGTTTTTGTACAGGCTATGATAACGGCTCATCACCTTTTTGACGTAGTTGCGGGTTTCCTTAAATGGTGGGATACCACCATACTTATCGACGTTACCTTCGCCTGCGTTGTAGCCTGCAATAGCAAATTCGATATTGTTATCAAATCGGCGCATCAGCCAAGCGATATATTTGGCCGAACCTTCAATATTATCCGCAGGATCCCAAGCATTACTCACCTTAAATCGTCTGGCAGTAGCAGGCATCAGCTGCATCAAGCCTTGTGCGCCGACAGGCGAGCGGGCATTAGGATTAAAAGCGGACTCGGTATGCATCATCGCTTTCATAAGCCCAGGATCGACGCCATGACGAGCAGCTGAAGCACGGATATAAGCGTCATAAGCATTACGGCTACCGCTATTGCTAGCAGGGCTAGTACCGTAGTTATTGGTACTGGCATTATTATCGTAATTGCTACTGTCTTTGTAATAAGTGACTTTTACTTTTTTGGTGAATTTCTCAAAATTACCGCTAGGGCTGACGTTGGTTAGAAGAACCTGACCGCCTTTGTCTTTATAGATATACATATTGCCAGCATGCGCGCTTGTAGAAATAGCGGATAGAGCAAAAGAGGTCAATAATATCGGTGACAGGCAACGACTTAGGGTTTGAATGTTTATCATAAAGGCATCACTTTTTATCGAAGACGATCAGATTACTTGGTGTATGAACGCGCTCAAGAATCAGCTGATTTAAAATAGATAGAATTTACTATAACACAACTATAACATAAATCCTCATTTGGACTTATGTCGAATATGTCATATCCATAAAATAAAGAATGAGCTTATGCTGACAGCGCACCGATAAATATGGGTACCCATACGGCAGTCAATAGCCCGTTAACCGCTAAGCCAAAGGCTGCATAACGTCCAGCAGTTGAGCTGATCTGCCACGCTTCAACTGTACCAAAAGCATGCGCCGCCAGTCCCAGTGCCAAACCCTTTGCACGGTCATCATCAATACTGCGAAACAAGGAACGTGCCAGAGCGCCGCCAAGCAAGCCTGAAACAATAATGATCAGGTTTGCCATCGCTAAAGGTGCGCCAATCAAGTCCGCTACGCTAAGACCGATAGGCGTGGTTACAGAGCGAGTGGCAAAGGCTAATATGGTCTCTTGGCTAAGCGAAAACAGATAGGCAAGTGACATGGGCAATAAAGCCCCGACAATACTAGCAATCAGCACAATAATAGAGAGGCGCTCGACCGGTAAACCCTTAAAGTTCATTGCTGCCAGCGGTACAGCAAGTAGTACTGTCACGTAACCCAACAGGTGATCAAAGACAGGTTTGGCCACGCCATAGTAGTTATCATAGTCCCATTGCAAAATGAATAAGAACACAATAACTAAGACTAGTGCGGTAATGACCATAGGCAGCCAAGTGAGCTTTTTGGCAAGGACGCGGGCGCTCACGTGCGCCACTAACGTCAATAGTATCGCCGCCCCAGTCGCTACGGCTATGCTGTCAAAATACATGGCTACCTCTAGCAAAATACATAAAAACCCCTAGCAAGATGCATAACTCTCTCATAAAACATACGGCTACTCTTGACGCTCAGTAGATTTGCTTGACGTATCAAGAGTATCGCTACTGTTTAGCCAGCGATTAGCCAAGATGCCAAGACCCCATAGCGGTATGAGAGTACTGATAATCATCGTGATCATGACGCCCCATAACTCATCACCAAGCTCAAATAACAAGATGCCAGCGCCGGCAGATACAGGTAAAAAGGCAAAACCGCTATCGACAAGCAAAGTATTGCTCGCTTGAGTGAGCCAGTGCGGTAGACCTTTTATCAAACGCCAAGTCATAAGTATCAAGAACATCGCAACCAAACCGACAATATTGGCAGCCTTTTCGATACCAGCCCAGCTGCAGATAACGACCGCAAGCTCACGAACCACAACGACCATAACGAGGGTTAAAATAATAGCCATCCATAAAGGTAGCTTTGAGTGCGAAGAGAGGGTCATAAGTGACTCATGATAAGTTAAAAATAAACATAACGTGCTAGAGGTTTGACTAATGGTAAGTACTAGTAAAACATGACACACCATTAAAAAAACACTTGTCGATGATAGGAGCGCCAATTATATACACAGTCGCCACATTAATAAAGCTAGGTTCCCTAAGGCAGAATCAATAAGCGCCAAACTATCAAAAAACAAGCGATACCTATCTTATAAGATAAGTACCGCTTGTATTAGGTGAGGTTTTTTTAAATAGTAACTTAAATAGTACTAAAGACCGCGTTTAATAAATAGCTAGACTGATTAATCAGGCCTCTGGCGTTGTATCAGACAAGGCTAAATCAACTTCGGACTCATCGTCTAAATGATGGCTTAAAGTCTCAGCTGAGTCATCAGAATCTACCGATTTACTGTCAAGATCACCTGCATTTGTCGCAGTTTTTTCTTGGCTTGACTCTTCAAAAGGTTCAAGAACAGGCATCAAAAGCGTTGCTTGTGCTAAGGGCAGTACGTCTAAAGGAGACAGGTTAGCCTGACCGAGCAGTTGCTTGAGCCTATCGCTTGGCAGACGTATGGTCAGGCACTCATGACCCGTATCATCATAGCTTTCCTCGAGTATGACGCCAAGCTCGTACAAGGTGTTTTTGAATTGACCTGCATTATATGGCAGCGTCAAATCAAAGGTGGTAAGCGTGCCCGTCAATAGCTGCTGTACGGCAAGAGAGAGCTCCTCCATACCTAGGTTTTCTCGTGAGGAGACATAAACACGATTGGGTTTCCCCTCGCTTGCATACCCAATACGAGCAGGCTCATCAGTGAGATCAATCTTGTTATAGACATTGAGCACAGGTACGTCATTGTCAATCTCAGCCAGCACTGCTTTGACCGCTTGAATCTGCTCATGCATATCCTCACTTGAGGAATCGATAACATGAAGCAAAAGATCAGCCTCTAACGTCTCCTCAAGCGTAGCATGAAAAGACTCAACCAACTCATGGGGCAAGTGACGCACAAAGCCTACGGTATCGACCAGTACTACGCGTCCAACGCCTTGCCAGTCTAAGCGGCGCAGTGTCGGGTCAAGGGTCGCAAACAGTTTGTCCGCAGCATAGATGTTTTCATCCACCAAACGATTGAATAAAGTGGACTTGCCTGCGTTGGTATAACCGACGAGCGAGACAGTGGGTACATCAGATTTTTGCCGACGGGCACGGCCTTGCGCGCGCGTTTGCCGTACCTTTTCAAGCTTACTCTTAAGCTGATTAACTCGCGTCTGCAATAAGCGGCGATCGGTCTCAAGCTGGGTTTCACCAGGGCCACGCAGACCAATACCCCCTTTTTGACGCTCCAAATGCGTCCAACCGCGAACGAGGCGCGTCGATAGATGGTTAAGCTGCGCCAGCTCGACTTGCAACTTACCTTCATAAGTACGAGCGCGCTGAGCAAAGATATCTAAGATTAAACCGGTGCGGTCAAGGACGCGGCACTGGGCTATAGTCTCAAGGTTACGCTCTTGTGATGGCGACAAATTGTGGTTAAAAAGGACGATATCAGCGTCATGCTCGCGTACCAGTTCGGCAATCTCTTCAGCCTTTCCGCTCCCTACAAAGTACTTGGCATCAGGCTTTAGGCGTGAGCCTGTCACTAGTGCCAATCGATCCGCACCTGCTGAGTCCGCCAAGAGTTCAAACTCGCCAAGATCATCAGGATCTTGAATTTGGCGGATGTCTAGATGAACGATAATAGCGCGCTCGCCGCCGGTATGTCTGTCAAAATATTCCAAAAATAGTCACCTATTATTAATTTATTAAAGGGTTATAACCTTCTATATGCGGCCACCCCAACGATATTAAAGCGTGTCAGATAATTTTATGTTAACTTTGAACCTGATCCAAGAGGTCTGAGTGAACAAATCGTCACTGAATCAAGAGAAGTTTGTTATACTTATCTGCCTTTTATTACACTCTATTTTTATAATTTATCTTTTACATAACCGCGCGTAGCTTATATACAATAACGCACTATATACATCCATGAGGGACAAAGATGAGTCAATCTAAGTCAAAGTTTTCAGTCAAAAAACAGTTGGGCCGTGGCAAGCAAATCGCTGGCATGACCACAACTATGGTCGGCGGACTACGCGCCGCCCAGCGCATCGGCGCATTTCGGGAGCCACCAAGAGAAAAGCTACCACGCTATATTCAAGCCTTTTGTCGCAAGATGGCAGGCTCGTTCGGTGTCAAGGTCGTAGAGGTCGAGCCAGTACCGCAGCATCACGGTCTGTGGGTATCAAACCACGTGTCATGGATGGATATTCCAGTTGTAGGTACCGTGAGTCCCGCGTTCTTTTTGTCAAAGGCTGAGATTGGCGAGTGGCCTGTATTTGGTAAGCTGGCTCATGCTGCGGGCACGGTATTTATCCAGCGCGGGTCAGGAGATGCCGGATCAGTAGCCACGCAAATTGCAGACTTTTTAAAAGAAGGCTTTTCGGTTGTCTTTTTCCCAGAGGCCACCACGACAGATGGTAAAAAAATCAAGCGTATTCATGGTACGCTTTTGCAAGCAGCGATAGATGCAAAGGTACCCGTACAGCCTATGGTACTCGCTTATGTTAATAAGGACGGTACCTTAAGTGACGCACTGCCTTATTATGGCAAATTAACCATGAAAGAGAGCCTTAAAAAGGTACTCGATAGCAAAAATGTTACCGCTTATGTGCTACCGCTTGAGCCAATAGATCCTAATGGCTATAGCAAAAGTGAGATGACCAACAAATTGCAAAAAAGTATGCAAGAAGGCTTAGCTGAACTACATTCAAGAGTACTGAGTACTTCTGCATAAGCATAAGGTTTTGCTATCAGGATAAACACAGAAAAGTGCAACCTTTAATAGGCTGCGCTTTTTTTTGATATTTATACCTGAGGATAAAACTAAGGTGACGGATTAGGCTGCTCGGTATGTACGGCCTCTATAGCTTCTAGTACATCTGCGCTCAAAGTCAGATCAATGCTATCGATATTAGATTTAAGCTGCTCAAGGCTGGTCGCGCCGATAATGTTGCTAGTGACAAAAGCACGCGAATTAACAAAAGCCAGTGACATCTGCGCCATATCTAATCCTGCGTCATCAGCAATCTTGGCGTACTGTTCTGTCGCCGATAGCGCTTGCTCGTTTACGTAACGACCAAAGCGCTCATATTTGGTCAGGCGAGCGCCCTCTGGACGTTTGCCATCTAAATATTTGCCCGACAACACACCAAAGCCTAGCGGCGAGTAAGCAAGTAGGCCGACGTTTTCGCGATGCGCGATCTCTGCCATACCGACCTCATACAAGCGATTGAGTAGGCTATAAGGATTTTGTACCGTGATAGGTGCGATCAAATCATTTTTGTCCGCCTCCCACAGATAGCGCATGAGTCCCCAAGCGGTATCGTTGGATAAGCCATACGCACGAATGCGACCTTTTTTGATCTCATTGTTTAGCGCTTGAATGGTCTCTAAAAACGGCGTCAAATCGTCCAGTGATTGCGCTGCCATATCTTCGGTGTAGCCGCGCTGACCAAAAAAGTTCGTTTGACGCTCAGGCCAATGCAACTGATAAACATCGATGTAATCTGTTTGCAAGCGCTCAAGGTTGCCATCGATAGCTTGCCCGATATGCTCAGCGTTAAAACGGCTTTGACCGTCACGCAAAAAACTCATTGGCGACATTTTGCTGGCAAGGATAACC
>NZ_JBQQFC010000144.1:0-5914 GCF_052258445.1 Psychrobacter sp. T6-1 | reverse complement strand
ATTGGCATGCCCAATAGCGAGCACGGCTACACCCAAACCATCTTAAAGAACTGGGTTGAAGTGTTTGGCGATTCCGCTTATATCCTGACTCAAAACGACAGCAGCAAGTTACAAAACTTGATACTCTGTAATTTTGCCTGTCCAGATAGTCAAAAGCTTGCGCAAGCTGAGTTTTTAAATAAACGTCAACATGTCCATACCGATGACGTACCGAGACTTGATCGGTATTTATATCGCTCTATTGAGCGTTTGTGAGATATTTGACTAAAGGAACGTGTAGGGTGGACGATAGCGTATAAGTCTATTCGTTGAATGGCGGGTTACGTTTTATAAAAACTCTCGTTCAGAGTTTGGTAAAACTAACCCACCCTACGAAAAACTAACTTTGAAATATATCTGTCGTAGGGTGGGTTAGCGCAAGCGTAACCCGCCTATTAAGTATTATTAAAGGGTAGGTTACACTCTATCGAAATTTTCGTTAAGAATTTGATAAAACTAATCCACCCTACAAAAAATTAACTTTGACAATATAGCTATCGTAGGGTGGGTTAGCAACAGCGTAACCCGCCTTTATTGACGATAACAGGAGTATTTGATAAAGCTTTGGCTATTCTCCAATATCGCTATCATCGAACGCATTTGTAGCCCAATCTTTAGCATACCTCCCTTTTTTTACCTCACGTAAAAAACTAGAATATTCCCAATCAGCGGCACAACTTACTAGCTTGTGTTTGACAGGGTTAAAATGAATATAATCCATATGGTTATTAAAATCTAACTCATCACGTATAGTATGTTCCCAATATCGACGTTGCCAAACGCCAGTTTCTTTACGATTGATGCGACTGATACTGCCCGTCTGCTTTACCGATTGAGGGAGTTGACGACTAAAGTGACTTTTAAAAAGCCTGATACGGGCAGGATAATTATCATCATTGTCAGGCATCGTCCATAGCGCATGGATATGATCAGGCAGTATTACCATGGCTTCACTAGTAAAAGGTAGTTTTGATTGGGTCTTACTATAAGCCTGTCTTAATTCATCGATGTAGTCGGTCAAAAGGCAGCGGCGTCTATCATTTAAACAAAACGTGAAAAAGTAAGTTGCACCGACTTGTCTATTTCTACGATAGTTTTTCATAGATTCTACAAAAAAGTTAATGATAATAAAACAATATCATTACGATCGAAATTTATCTATGTCTATAATTTCATTTTGAATAACGTTTGGCGGGTTACGCTTTGCTAACCCACCCTACAATACAATATGGCTTATCAAAAGTTTCTCAATAAAAAAAGGCTGTAGCAAAAGCCACAGCCTAATGAATACCGAATGGATTATCTATAGCAAAACACGCTATTTTTCAAGATACTGAATCTTGCCTTCAACGCCGTCCCATTTTTCGGCGTCTTCCATTGGCGGCTTCATCTCTGTGATGTTTGGCCACTTTTGTGCCAGCTCAGCGTTAAGCTCAATAAAGACCTCTTGACCCTTAGGTACTTCGTCCTCTGAAAAGATTGCATTGGCAGGACATTCAGGCTCGCATAGCGCGCAGTCAATGCACTCATCAGGATCGATCACCAAAAAGTTAGGACCTTCATAAAAGCAGTCCACCGGGCAGACTTCCACGCAGTCCGTATGTTTACAAAGAATACAATTATCTGCAACGACAAAGGTCATAGGAAATCCTGTTATTGATTCGGCTTAAATAAAGAAGTAAAAGGAAATAAAATAAAGCGTATTTTAGCGCTTTTATCCTCATTTAACAATTGTCTTTAGCGACTACTGCGTTGTTTGAGCTCATAGAGTAAGTCATGTGCTTGTTTGGGCGTGAGGCTATCAGGATCGATCGCATCAAGCTCGTCATAAAGGCTAAATAACTGATTTTGTTGTTGATTGTGCTGAGTTTGATCGTGATTGGGTAAGGGTGCGTCATAAGCGTTATCAAGGTAGCTGCGGGCGCGTTTGTCGGTTACAGACTTAGCTAAGTCATTTTTGTCATCAGCACCTTGAGTGTTGCCTTTAGTGTTGTCAGGCATACTTTGAGAAGAGGGCTTATGAGGCGTCAAGCTATTGGCTAAATAACGTTTGGCATCTTCTAATACTGCCGTAGGAATACCTGCCATCTTGGCCACATGTAATCCAAAGCTGGAGCTGGCAGCGCCCTCGCGGATTTGATGTAATAGCAAAAGCTGCCCATCGACTTCGCTGGCAGCAACATGAACGTTACGAATGCCAGATTGATTGGTATCTTTATGGCTCTCATCACTAGTCTTGCCAGCCTCGATAGCCAATTGCGTCAGCTCAAAATAATGGGTGGCAAATAAGGTCAAACAGCCGATATCCAGCAGCTTATTGACGCAAGCATGAGCAATCGCTAGGCCATCTGTCGTCGCGGTGCCGCGGCCGACTTCATCCATCAGCACTAGTGACTTGTTAGTGGCTTGATTAAGAATAGTCGCGGTTTCGATCATCTCAACCATAAAGGTCGATTTGCCGCCTGCTAGATCATCAGCGGAGCCAATACGAGTAAAGATACGATCAATATCACCGATATACGCGCTTGTGGCGGGTACAAAACTGCCGCAATGCGCAAGGAGTACAATCAGCGCAGTCTGGCGCATATAGGTTGATTTGCCTCCCATGTTGGGCCCAGTGATCATCAGTAATCGCTCAGGATGATCAAAGGTACCAAGCGTACAGTCGTTGGCGACAAAATGGCTGGCTTGTTCCGTACTCGCGCCGTTTTTTTGACTCAGTGCGGCTTCGACGACGACGTGCCGTCCTTGAGAGATATTGATACGGGTTGTATTTTCATTGGTACTGGTTAAGCTTGCATTAGTATCACATTTGCCATCAGGGTTCATGATCGGGCGCTGCCACTGATAAGTTATCGCTAGATGCGCCCAGTTAGTGAGCACATCGAGCTGCGCGATGGCGGCGCTCAGCTGTTGCAGCTCTGGCAAATGCGAGCTCAGCGTTGTGAGCAGGGCTTGATATAGCTGCTTTTCGCGTGCCAGCGCTAAAGTTTGCGCGCTGAGATATTCGGTTTCGAGCGTCTTTAGCTCGTCTGTGATAAAGCGCTCGCTGTTTTTGAGCGTTTGCCTGCGGATAAAATGCGCGGGTGCTTGTAGCGCTTGTACTTTTGGCAACTCAAAATAAAAGCCACTAACTTTGTTATAGCCGACCTTTAGGCTCGGTAGTTTGTTCTCAATACGGGCGCGCGCCACCATGTCATCGAGCGTCGTTTGAATATTGTCATGCAGATGCGTGAGCCTATCGAACTCCTCATCAAAGCCTGCTTTTATCATACCGCCATCACGAATATGAGCGGGCGGCTCTGTAATGATAGCGCGTTCAATCAAGGCTGCAACCTCTTGTACGCTTGGTAGATGTGCGGGCAATTGTTGTATGAGCATAGCGAGCAGACCTGCCTCCTCATGATGAATACTGGCATCACTTAGCAGACCAGTTAGCTCAGCGCTACTGTTGATGCCATCCACTAGCTTACGTAAATCACGCGGCTTGGCACTCATCAAACCAATACGGCTACTGATGCGTTCGATATCGCCAATACTGTTTAATGTCTCACGTAGAGCGATGACGAGAGGTTTTTTAAAGCGTGATTGCTCGGTCGTTCGTTCATTATTAACCAATAGCTTGTCTATGGCCTCAAGGCGCATATTGATACGCGCGTGCTGACGTAGGGGGCGCTTCATCTGCTGCACCAGCAATCTGCGTCCCATCGGTGTTTGACAGTGGTTAAGTACAGATATAAGAGAGGTGCCGTTACTACTGACGGGAGTGAACAGCTCAAGATTTTGTTGGCTGCCTGCATCAATAATCAAATAGTCATCAATGTATTCAACAATGAGCTGGTTGACCTGCGGTACATGGCGCTGCTGCGTTTGCCGAGCATAATGAATGAGCGCCGCGCAGCTGGACTGCGCCAGTGGCGCGTCACCGATGCCCAAACCATCCAAGCTTTGAACCGCAAACTGCTGGCACAAGGTTGCTGGTGCATGTTGCTTATGAAAGTCAGCGGCAGCAACTTCGATAATGGGACAATCAAGGCGTGCGCGCAGCCATGCCAGCCACGTCTCATCGATAGCCTCACTGATGATACATTCGCTGGGTGCAAAACGTGCCAAGATGGTTAGCATCTGTGTTTGTAGCTCATCGAGGTTGTCTTTATCAACATCAATGGTTTGCGTGGTCAATGTTCCAGCCGCTAAGTCCAGTTGACTGATCGCAGCTTGCATAGGCTGAGCGCTGTTCTTTATTTTAGCGATATCGATAGCAACGACCGCTGGCGTATGATTAGGTGCGATGAGGGCGTCATCAGTGATTGTCCCTGCGGTGAGAGTTTTGACTACTTCGCGGCGCATAATACCGCCGCCTTTGGCCTTATTTTTTTTACTTTTATCACCGACGCTTGGTAGGTTTGATCCACTACTATCTTTTGAGCCATTACTATTTTTTAAGCCCTGACTATCAGCCGCCTCATCAATTTGCTCGCAGACGACGACCGTTTGCCCTGCTGCAATCAGCCGCGCCATATAGCTATCTGCGGCATGAAAAGGCACACCTGCCATGGCAATGGTGTTGCCCGCTTTGTCGGTGCCGCGGCGAGTCAAAGTGATATCTAGTATCTGCGCGGCGCGTTTGGCATCGTCAAAGAATAGCTCATAAAAGTCGCCCATACGGTAGAGGAGGAGCGCATGCGGATACTGGGCTTTCATTGTTAGGTATTGAACCATCATTGGCGTGTGATGCGCCAAATCAAAGACGCTATCCCCTATGATAAGGGGCTCGGTCATGCTTGAATTTGAGTCATTGGTGTGATTAAACGGCGCAGCAGGCATAGCGTATCTCTTAGTTTTGTATTTCTTAATTAAATAGTATTTGTTATATATTGTGCGCTATTTTACCATGACAAGCGCACCTTTCGCGTTGCCAAATCTACGCTCCACCCTTGTATCCATCGTCAGCATAACCATATATAATGACGGCACACTTAATTGGGTGGTACTTATATTGAATCGTACTTAAATTAGGTCGTACTTAGTCAGGCAAAGCATACTCAGGTAAAATTAAGCCAAGTAGCGATAGAGCACCCATTTGTTTGCGCTGATTATCGAATATTTCCATAGGTCAAAAATTATGTTATCAAAGATTGTAGGCAGTGTGGTTGGCACCAAAAATGATCGTGAGCTCAAGCGTATGCGCCGCGTGGTTAGCAAAATAAATGCGCACGAGGCGAGCATTCAAGCCTTGTCTGATGAAGAGCTACAACAAAAAACAGAAGAATTTAAAGCGCGATTTTTGAAGGGTGAGAGCTTAGATGCGCTATTGCCTGAAGCGTTTGCGGTCTGCCGTGAGGCATCCTTACGTATCACAGGTATGCGTCACTATGATGTGCAGCTGATCGGTGGTATCACCTTGCACGAAGGCAAAATCGCTGAGATGAAAACCGGTGAGGGTAAAACTTTAATGGCGACTTTAGCCATTTATCTTAACGGTATTAGTGGTAAAGGCGTGCACGTAGTTACGGTCAACGACTACCTAGCTGCCCGTGATGCGGATTTAAACCGTCCCTTGTTTAACTTTTTGGGTCTAAAAGTTGGCGTCATCTACTCACAGCAGCCGCCGCAAGAAAAGGTCGATGCTTATCAAGCTGATATCACTTATGGTACCAATAACGAATACGGTTTTGACTATCTTCGCGATAACATGGTGTTTAGTCTAGGCGAGAAAAAACAACGTCCGCTCAATTTTTGTATTATCGATGAGATCGATTCTATCTTGATCGATGAGGCGCGTACGCCACTGATTATCTCAGGTCAGGCCGAGGACTCCTCACGCATGTATGCGCTGATCAACACGATTATTCCCGTACTCATTCGCTCAAAA
>NZ_JBQQFC010000143.1:0-5941 GCF_052258445.1 Psychrobacter sp. T6-1 | reverse complement strand
TAAAAAAACGCACTCCGAAGAATGCGTTTTTAATTAAGATTAAGCTAATAGTTTAAAAGCTTACTTTTTATCTTCATCAACTTCAGTGAATTCAGCATCAACGACATCATCATCCGCTTGCGTGCTATCTGCAGATTCTGTCTCTTGACCAAATTGACCTGGATCCATACCCTCGCTGCCTGCGCCGCTATCAGCATAGATCTTTTGGCTTACTGGTAAAAAGGCATTGTCTAATGCTTCAAGCTTAGCTTTGATATCATCATGATCGTCTTCTTTAGTTGCCGCTTCAAGATCAGAGATAGCCGTTTCTACTGATGATTTTTCTTCTTCAGTGACTTTATCTTCAGCATCTTTTAGAGCTTTTTGTACGGCATGAATACGACCGTCGGCTTCATTACGCACTTGCGCAAGGTTAGCAAATTTCTCATCTTCTTCAGCATTTGCCTCAGCGTCACGTACCATTTGCTCGACTTCTTCATCCGACAAGCCAGAATCTGCTTTAATCTGGATGCTTTGCGCTTTACCCGTACCTTTATCAGTCGCTGAGATGTTCATGATACCGTCAGCGTTGATATCGAAAGTCACTTCGATTTGCGGTAGGCCGCGCGGTGCTGGTGGGATATCCGTCAAATCAAAACGCCCAAGCATTTTGTTTTGATTAGCGATTTTACGCTCACCTTGATAGACCTGAATCGTAACTGCTGGCTGGTTGTCTTCAGCGGTTGAGAAAACTTGTGATTTCTTAGTCGGAATCATCGTGTTTTTCTCAATAACTGGCGTCATAACACCGCCCATCGTCTCAATACCTAGCGTCAATGGCGTCACATCTAATAACAATACGTCGGTTTTGTCACCAGAGAGTACCGCACCTTGAATCGCCGCACCAGCAGCAACTGCTTCATCAGGGTTGACATCTTTACGTGGCTCTTGACCAAAGAACTCTTCAACTTGCTTTTGTACTAGTGGCATACGAGTCTGACCACCGACCAAGATAACGTCGTCGATATCAGATAATTTGATGCCAGCGTCTTCTAGAGCAATCTTACAAGGACCCATCGTACGCTTGACTAGATCTTCAGTCAGGCCTTCTAGCTTTGAGCGGCTAATGGTAATAACCAAATGCTTAGGACCATTGCTGTCTGCTGTGATATAAGGCAAGTTGACTTCAGTGCTTTGGGCGCTTGATAGCTCAATCTTCGCTTTTTCAGCAGCTTCTTTTAGACGCTGCATGGCAAGAGAATCACCCTTTAGGTTAACATCCTGCTGCTTTTTGAACTCATCAACCAGATAATCAATAAGCGCTGAATCAAAATCTTCACCACCCAAGAATGTATCACCGTTGGTCGCTAGGACTTCAAACTGCTGCTCACCATCGACATCAGCGATTTCGATGATTGAGACGTCAAAAGTACCACCACCTAAGTCATATACAGCAACGGTGCTATCGCCTTGCTTTTTATCCATACCATAGGCAAGGGCTGCGGCAGTTGGCTCGTTGATAATACGCTTAACATCAAGACCTGCAATTTTACCCGCATCTTTGGTCGCTTGACGCTGTGAGTCATTGAAGTAGGCAGGAACGGTGATGACCGCTTCAGTAACATTTTCGCCCAAATAGTCTTCAGCAGTCTTCTTCATCTTTTTCAAGATCTCAGCTGATACTTGCGGCGGCGCTAATTTTTTGCCATTGATTTCGACCCAAGCATCACCGTTATCCGCTTTTGCGATCTTATACGGGACCATGCCGATATCTTTTTGCACGACTTTGTCATCAAAACGACGACCAATCAGACGCTTAATAGCAAACAGCGTGTTCTTTGGATTGGTGACCGCTTGACGCTTAGCTGATTGACCAACGAGTGTTTCGTCGTCTTTGTAAGCGACGATTGAAGGCGTGGTGCGCGTACCTTCAGCGTTCTCGATAATCTTGACGCTATCGCCTTCCATTACCGCGACGCATGAGTTGGTGGTTCCTAAATCAATACCGATTACTTTACCCATAATTGAGTGCTCCTAATTTTTTGATTTAATAGTTGTGTTGAGGTGCCAGTTTCATTGAGACGCTTTGAGTGACTAACTTAATTTATAGTTATTAACTCCAAACATATAAACTCAAACAAAACTGACATATCAGACCGTAGTTGGTCACTTGTTGCTTTATATCGGTTTAGGTGCGCATTTTTTCAAGTCAATGCTTGGCTAAACCCTAGTTTTTGTGTGAAGTTTTGTGAATACCCTTAGTATAAACAAGGGTTTCATCATTTATTGCTTAATTTACTGCTTAAATTATTGACCGACGCGCACCATAGCAGGACGCAATAGACGACCATTTAGGCTATAGCCTTTTTGTAGTACTGTACCGACTGTATCCGCCTCGGCATCGCTATCGATACCGACTGCTTCATGCATATCAGCATTGAACTTCTCACCCATAGGGTCGACGACTTCAACGCCGTTTTTGTTTAGTACCGCAAGCAAAGCTTTGTGCGTCAGTTGTACGCCTTCTGCCACAGGATCATCAGCGTTAGCGCTTTCAATAGCACGCTCTAAGTTATCGACAATTTCTAGTAGCTCGCGGGCAAATTTTTGCAGAGCGAACTTTTTGCTTTTATCCGCTTCTTGCTCCATGCGTTTTTGCGCATTATAAGCTTCGGCATTAGCGCGCGCTGTACCCTCTTTGGCCTGCTTGACTTCGCCTTCTAACTCTTTAATACGTGCCTCAAAAACGCCTAAATCAATCTCGCTCTCAATCGTTTGATGCTCGCCTGAATTATTGGCAGGATCGAACTCATCCATAGTCTCAGAGAGAACGCTCTCATTGAGATCTAGATTATTGTGTGCCGTTTGCTCATCAATATTATTAGTATTTTGATTTGAGTGACTGGTGTTTTGATTTGAATTGTTCTCGCTCATGATAGCTCCTTTATTTTAATCAAAGATGTAAACTTGCTTTTATACCTAGTTTAATGGCCTCTATTAACCGTTTATATGAATGCGGCCTAATAGCTGATTGATAAAGGCTATAGGCGCTGATTTCAAGCCTATTAATGAGGATAATTTTATTAATAGTAAGGTATGTTCTAAAGCTGTCGCTATACCTAAATAGGTATCAGCACAGGCGTAGCTATTTGGCAAAGTGTAAACCACATATCTGGACGAATGATGCTGTTGTCAATACTTGTGTAAAAAACGATTTACAAAAGGTACAAGAAGGTCATGTTATTCCAAATTTTTTACTGTCTGTATATAAACCATTACTAAACAAAACCCACCTCATCTCACAGCTACTTTATTATCACCTGAAATAATTATTATTAATATCCTATACATATAACAGCTTAGCGTAAACGTTGGCCTTTGAGCCAACAACGTACTAAGAAAGAGAGTAGATCCATGAGAAATGTTACATCAAATTCATCGATAACATCGCTCAACACTTGGCTGAGCAAGACAGCAGCGACGTTCAATAAAAACGATAGCCAGTCTGATCTTGCTCCTATAGAAAAAATTGCAAGCTATCATGGTAGCGAGAGTGCAGTTGATGATCGCTACCGCTTTATCGGTGAAAAACTTGCCAGCTACCTACCTACGAGCGACTATCAGCAGCACGCTTTGCATTACGTATTAAAAGGTATCGGCTACTTACCAGATCCACTGCTTGAGAATTTAGTCGGTCGCCTCAAAGGTCCGACGTCTAAGCAATATCTGCATGCTGATGCGCACATGCGCCTGATTATCGCGGTCAATAGTAAGCTTAAAACGCCGCTACACGTTGATAAAATGCAAGAGCTGCGTCAAAGATTCGCCGCTGACTCAGTTGCTATGCAAGCGCCAAAAGTATGGCAGCAAGAAGACGTGACCAAGAGCAATATCAAACGCTTTATCAAAAAAGACGATATAGCCGTCAACTGGCAGGATAAGACTATTGCTAATGCTGATGATGGAGATATGACAGTACGCTGCTATCAGGCGACAGCGGGAAATAAAACGCAAGCTAAGATTAATCCTGACGAAACTGTAATGCTGTTCTTTCATGGCGGCGGATTCTGTATCGGTGATGTCGATACCCATCACGAGTTCTGTCATGCAGTATGTGAGCAGACAGGCTGGCCAGTTGTCAGCGTCGATTATCGTCTATCTCCTGAGTATTCAGCGCCTGTAGCGCTTAGAGACTGCATTACTGCTTATGCGTGGCTTGCGGACAACTGTCAAAGCCTTGGCGCTTCTGCTAAGCGTATCGTATTAGCAGGGGATAGTGCAGGCGGCGGTTTATCAACGTTAGTGGCGCAGCAAGTTATGACGCCAGTACAGAGCGCATGGGCAGATTTGGGTGCTGAAGGTCAAAAAACGTTTGAGCTATTAAAGGATCTGCCTGCGCCGCTTGCACAAATGCCGCTATATCCTGTGACCGATGTTGAGACTGACTATCCAAGCTGGGATCTGTATGGGGAAGGCTTGCTATTAGATCATGCTGACGTAGCAGTGTTTGATGCGGCATGCCTTGCCAATAGTCCGCTATCACGTGATCATGTCCTTATCTCACCGATGATCGGCGATAACAGCCGAGTATGCCCCACCTATGTGGTCGCCTCCGAGCTTGATGTGTTGCGTGATGAGGCTTTTGCTTATGCCAAGCAATTAGAGAGTTTTGGTATTGCTACGCAGACCTACACGGTACTTGGCGCGCCGCATGGTTTTATTCACTTGATGAGTGTACATCAGGGCATAGCCAAAGAGACGCATGATATTATTAAAGGTTTTGCTCAGTTTGTGAGTGAGGTTATTAGCACACAAGCTAAACTTGCGGCCTAAAAATAAAATAAGTTTTATTTTTATCATTTATTGCCCGTTAAAGTAATCAACCAAATCTCAGCACGCGAGCCCAATCGAAACGGAATCCCCCAAAAGCCATAACCTGAGGACACTACAAAGTGACCTTGGTTTATGGCTTCATAGCCGTAGCCTATTCTGTTTATAGCCTTTACAATAAAATTTGCAGGAAACACTTGCCCGTTATGGGTATGTCCTGAGACTTGCAGATCTATAGGTAGCCGGCTGTGCTCCATAATATCGCTTGGTCTGTGATCTAGCAGGATAATAGGCTCTGCCATATCAGTTTGTGCTAACAGATCTGTGGTTACCACACGCTGACTCTTGTGATTATCAAAACGTCCCACTAGCCATAGCGGATCGCCCTTGTGCTCAATTCGTAGCACTTCATCGTTTAATAACTGTACGCCAGCCTCTCGTAGCGCCTCGCTGATCGGCTGCTCATGACCATATAAGTCATGATTGCCAAGCGTAGCATAAACACCATATGGCACAGCAGCGCAAAGCTTGGTTAAATTCGCTGCCATATTATAGTCATTAAACGCTTGCGTATTGTCATCCATGATATCGCCAGGCATCAGTAATATATCTGCTCGACTACTAGTAAGGAGCTGATGCAATTTATCAATCGCTCTATTGCCAAATAAGCGTCCGATATGTAAATCACTTGCTAGCGCTAAGCGTAGTGGATGAGATAAGTGCTTATCTATTTTGATACTTAGCTTGCGCACCACAGGCACATAAGCGCTATAGAGCGCGTAGAAAAATAATCCTATCAATGTAAATAATGCCAGCACTCGCAAGCCAACCTCTAATCTAATGGATTGCATTGACGCTACGCTAGTAAACGAGGCCAAAAGCCAGTATCCACCGTAAAAAATACTGATAACCAGCGCAGTCAGCATAATAAAATGCATGATTAGCATCCACATACTCACCCAGCGATAGCTATTGGCAAATGCTCTTTTAATGCTTAGTACCAGCAAAATATTGGTAATCGCAAACACAATAATCCATACTGCGACTTTTGATGTGGAGGTGCTCCAAGGCGCCAGCCACCACTGTAAGCTGAGCGCCGCACCCGTACTAAAGAGCTGTAATAGCATAAATA
>NZ_JBQQFC010000142.1:0-6000 GCF_052258445.1 Psychrobacter sp. T6-1 | reverse complement strand
TAAATCTATAATAAGTTAAGATTGTCTGAGATATAGCCGGTCGGCTATTTTATTGTGTTTTAGCAATTGAGTTGGTGATTAATTTTTTATGAGAGTAAAAATCAAAAGCTCTATAGCTAGGCGCTAGAGAGCTTTTATGTAACAACGGACAACGACTATTTAATTATTCAATGTTGAGAGTCTTAGTAAATCCTACTCCATTACTTGTAACACTGATAGTGGAGCCCAAATCAAATGCTTGGTTGAAGTTAACAAAGTAGAAGCCATCGTCAGAAGTTGAGCTTGAACTGCCAGTTTGCGTGTTTATAGATACAGAGTAGTTCTGATAAGGCGTAATAAATACACTTGTACTATTTTTATTTTCATTAATACTCACACTTAGACTATCTGCACAAGTAGCACCACCTGTACCAAACGGGCTAGCATTATTATTCCAAGGTGTTAGTAATGTTGAATCAGAGACCGATACGTCGCCCACTAGAACAGGTAATCTATAGTTGATGGTTTGGGTGTTTTCGCTACCATTAACAAAGGTCGTTGCGTCGAAACCTACGGTTACCCATCTTGAGTAGCGTAAAGGATATCGAATCTCGAAGTCTGCACGCCCCTCATCGTTTGTGATGAAAGAATACTCATTATCTGCTAGCGTGCCGCCAATAATGGCAACTGGATTAATGGGATCTAATTGATTGTTCTGATTGACATCTTCATCTTGATCCAATGTAAAGTTGTAATTGAGATCTTCAGTAGATATAAAGTTAGACTCTAAAAACACTGGTTCTTGTTCAGTGAAACTTACAGGCGCTGGAGTAGTTACATTGCCATCTGCATCAGTATTATCAGCAGCTTGATAAGTCACTGTACTATCTAATAAGCAAACTCTGCCCTGAGCGTATGCTGTAGCATAAGATTTTATCGAGACTTCTTTGTTTGGAACAGCGCGTCCTGAACCATCCATAACAGAGATAGAGCCACGTACCGTATAGTAAATATCATCAGATGATAATTTGTTAGCAAAAGCTAACGTAGTGTAAACCGCATCTTCCGATACAGTAATATTGGTAGTCTTAGTCCCTATACCTGCATTGTTTTGCAATAAACGCGCATTAATAATCACACCATTAATAGGTGAGCTAGCATTGGCTTGATAAACGACGCGAGCCTCACCTCTGCTATTCGTGACCGCCGTAGCAGCAGATAGGCGACCAGCTGATGAGTCAGAAGCACGACTAAAGACAACCGTCTGGCCCTCTACTGGCACATCATTTCTGTCTTTGACCGTAGCGACTACCTCAGTGCTACCACCTGGAGTAATAACAGACCTTACTGCCTGAAACAGCATCTTGGCAGGAGTTGTTGCACGGAAACGTGCATCGACGGTAGCGCGAAAGCGTGGTTCACCATTTGGCAGCGTCTCACCCAATACAGTTGCTTGCAATGCAGTAATACCAGCAAGCGACGACGTTAGAGTTACAGGTACTGTGATTATATTTCCCATTATATTAGCAGTAGTAATTGGTCTTGTGACTATGACATCGTTGCTACTAGCGAATGTACCTATAGTGGTTTGCACCTCAACCTGCTTACCAATAAGTGCTGAAGCTTGTGCTGCGGTATCGCGGCGTATCTGAACCGTGATGGTTTGCGGTGTATTGACGTCATAGACGTCCTCTATATCAATAAAGCTAATACCAGCTTGTGAAACTTTAACTAGATCAACACTATTTAAGCTGCGCTGAGTATTTAATCTATTTTCACCAAAGGCACGCGCGAATATACGCAAGTTACCATTGTTATCAAAATCAAGCTCATTTTCAGCAATTTCAAAAATAGCTTGCCCATTAGCGTCAGTTGTCGCTATTGCACTAGCTTCAATGATAGTGCCGTTAGCGTCAATCAGTTCTACGCCTGCATTATTAATAGCCAGACCTGACCCATCTACAAGAGTGGTAGTAATAGTAGTGGTTTCGTCATCTTTAAGATTAGTCGTTGATGACACAATACTAATCTCAGTGCCTACTGCTGACAAGTTCAGAGATTTCTCTTCACGAACTTGTAAAGTTACATCACCGTTTGCATCATACTGCGGCGTGACGATTTTGGCATTGATAACGATATTGTGGTTAAGGCGCGCATTCACCGTATTAGCTGCTAATAAGACACCAACATCTATCTTACCTTCTACGTCTGTAGTTGCCAGACTCGGAGTGGTCAAAGCTGCGCCACTGGCCTCCAAACCTTCAATGCTCAGTTGTACTGGCACTCCGCTAAGCACTCCGCCACTACTATCAGTGACGCGGAATGTTGCATTAGTCTGGTCACCGCCTGTTGTTAAAGTGGGCTTGTCAGATGAGACCAGAATCTGGTAACTGTCAATGGTCGTAGTATCTACTGCGACGATATAATTTTGTTCCAACTTCACATTTTCGGCAGTAGTTGTCGTCGCTGTGAGTCGGATACCAGCTTCTAGTATGGCTTGATTTACATTAGCGCCATCTTCCAAGGTTAAATCAAAAGTAGCCACACCGTCATTGTTAGTAATTGCAGTACCATTGCTAATGCTTACGCCCGTTCTAATAGGGTCATTGACATTTAAGCGCACTTCACGATCAGCTATGCTACCGTCGTCATCTGTCAGTCTGACAAATACCTTAAAGGTATCACCACTTGTATTAACCACTTTGTTGGCACCAATAGTCAAGGCTTCTACTGTGCCCGTTGGCATGACTGTATTTACAGTACGTGCTTGAGTGACGATATTACCACTAGCATCGGCGGCTGATAGGGCGATTGTAAAGCTGCTTCCAATAGCCGCTTTTTGATCATTCGTAAGGTTATTTGGCACAGCAATTGTAAACGTCGCTCGACCTGAGTTGTCAGTCGTTTGGCTACCACTTGATACTAGCGCAACGCCTTGACTAGCAATAGCTGCTGGCAGCGCAAAGAATACTTTTTGTCCAGTAACAGTATTGTCTTGGTTGTCTTTTGCAATAACTTCGATCTGGGTCTGACCACCATTTAGATTTAGCGAATTCGGTATATTTGCTAGCAGCGAAATACTAGCGGCCATCGACTGCACTTTAACTTTAACTTGTTGTTTTTTGCCCGTTACTGTTTCTTCCAACGTAGCTGTCAGTACTTGATTGCTAAGAGCAGTTTTTTGTGCATTAGTCAGGTTGTTGGGTACTACGACATCGAAACTAACAGTACCGTCCGCATCTGTAGTAGCAGTAATAACTGCTGATCCAGTCTGACCATTAACTGTCAACAGACTTGCCAGTGATGCGTTATCAAACCTCATCTTGACTGACTGATTAGTCACTTGCGAGTTGTTTGACTGATTATTCAATTGAGCTTGGATATTGGTAGTGGCGCCAGCGCTGTTGAGAATATATCCCGCTCTATTGTCGATATTATTGGGTGCATTCAAGATGTTTAAAGCAATAACTGGAGTGGTAATGTTGACTTTTTTGACATCAGACTTGTAAGTAATACCATTTTCGACGTAAGAGATCTGATAGTTAATTCCAGTGCTCTTGAGCTCATCACGTTGCTGCGCTGTTAAGCCTTCTGGAATGACAACTATAAATGTAGTTTCACCACTAAAGTCAGTCGTCGCTGAGGTTTGATTGACACTAATACCATAGTCAAGTGCCTTTGCTCCCAGTTGAATATCAACTATCTTTGCCTCTACTGGCTGTGGTGACGCGCTTTTGGTTTGTAGTTTGACACTGATGCTGCCACGACCACCAAGCTCACTGACAGCAGGTGTCAATGTAGAAGCAAAATCGATACTAGTTGCAGGTTTCACAATGTTGATTATGTTAACAATTTTGGCTTCGGTACCATCATCGTCTGTAAGGATAGCGGTATAGTCGATACCTGATGCTACAAGAGCTTCGCGCTGCGCTTGAGTGAGGTTTTGACTGATATTAAGCGTAAATACCGCATTACCTGCTGCATCAGTAGCTTGCTGATTACCACTTTGTATGCTTATACCTGCTACATTGCTCAATACAAGTTTGACAGACTTATTGGTAGCCGCGCTTCCATTAATACGCTTTGCTGATATCTGAACAGTGAACTGCTCATCTGTCACGCTTACATTTCTAGGCATATTACTAGATGATAGCTGGATATCGCTTCGACCCACGTCTGAACCTATAACTATGGATTCACTACTGGCTACACTACTCGCACCTGAAGCTTCAACTGCTCTCACGCTTAACGCAAAGTTGTTAGATTGCTCTAATAGAGCTTTTTGAACGCTAGTCAGACCTGCAGGCACTCTTACCGTATAACTGACAATACCTCTATTGTCAGTCGTTTTCTCAGCACTACCATCAAGAGTAAGCAGACCGTTATTAGCCAACTCAATAGGCAAGCTTGCGATAACAGGTTGATTTGCTACAGTACCGCCGCCTACAGCATTTATTCTAAAGCTTATGACAGCAACGCCACCTGAGCTTGATATTTGCTTTTTAGTACTATTCTCAAAACTAACAATGTTTTTTGCGGCTGGTAATTCAACTATATTTTTATAAGTCTTAGTAGTCACAGACTTATTTGGCTCTGATAGCGTCACAGTATAGCTAACGCCTTGCTCTACTAGCTTTTGACGATCATCCGCGCTGAGTGTGGATGCAATCGATAAATCTACTACTGCTCTACCATTGTTATCGAGAGTCAGCGCTTCACTACTTAACGTGACACCATCAATAGGATTGTTAAGCTTAATAATTGCTTTTGCGCCATTGATAGTAGTTTGCACCTGATTGTTCTTAGCAGCTGCCACGATAGTCAAAGTCTGCCTATCTCCATAAGCATTAAGTACCGTGTTTTGACCTTGTACGTTAAGAGCATAGTCTGAAAAAGGTAAAGCTACATTGAAATTACCTGTTACCGCCTTTGTGGCACCGTTTTGTTCTTGAATACTAATAGCGTATGCAATTCCTTGCATAAGTTTGTTACGCTCAGTCTCTGTGAGATTTTCATCTATTTTTATGTTAAAGATAGCTGCGCCACTAGCGTTCGTTGTTTTGTTGTTGCCACCTATGATAGATATACCTTTGACGCTAGCTATACCTAACCCTACGGTAACACCTTGGACTCGCGCCCCATTGTTATCTTTGGCGATAACAGTAAATTCAGCATTGTCACCATAAGGGTTTAGAATGTTATTAGAGACAGAACTGGTACTGAGTGTAGGTTGTATATCAAGCTTACTTTCCGTAACCTGAGTACCGCCACTACCTTCCACACTCACTGAGACTCTTAGTTCTTGTGAAACAGAAGTACCATTTGCCTTCTGAGCAGTAGCCACCAAAACAAATCCGTTCGCTATTAGCGCAGACCTATCAACCACTGCTTGCGGGTTTAATTTAAGCGTATAGGATGCATTGCCATCACTATCAGTCGTTTGGATACTTTGGCCTTCAATAGTAATACCATTACCTTCAGAGTCTGTAACCTTAAGACTCACAGGCTTGCCAACCACTGCACCACCTGAGCTAACTTCAGCAGCTTTTACTGCAACGTTAAAAACAGTCTCTTCATCAGAGAGTGTGACGATTGTTGGATTTACTGTAAGTTTCTGCAAAAAGAAATCGGCTTCAACTTCTGGCACTTGTTCACCGCCACCATTATTGCCGCCATTGTTGCCACCTGTCTGTCCACCATTACTACCATCATATTCTGGCGCAATAGAATCAACCGTATCACCACCGCCGCCGCCACAGCCAGCCAATGCTAACGCACAAGTCAAAGAGGTAAATTTGAATAATTTAGAGCTGAGTGGTAGCGAACTATAGGACATGTTTTAAACCCCGAGACAGAAATAATTTACAAATAAGAAAAATAATTCTAAAAACCATCTATATATAAAAACACATATAATTACACTGATGCCTTTATATTAATGATTTGTATAAAATTTATGACAGTAACTTTACTGACTTTTATATTAACTTACAACTGTTAATTAATCTTTATCGTCAAATA
>NZ_JBQQFC010000141.1:0-6039 GCF_052258445.1 Psychrobacter sp. T6-1 | reverse complement strand
CAAAGTGCTGAACAACAAAGTGCTGATAGCAAGTCTGAAGCTATTGATGCTGACTTTGACTTTAGCAATTATGGTTATGAGCCTTTGAGCGCTGACTATTTAGCGCGTTTTGAGGCGATGACTCAGGCTGTCAGTCAATTTGCAGCAGCCCAAGGTAAGACGAAAGCGACGCCTAAAGCTATCGGTAAACGTGCCAGTAATGATCCACGTGGTCAGCATCCTGATTACCAGGCAGATATCACTACTGATGGCGAGTCATCAAACTCAGTGGAAGCTGAGCGGACTGAAGCTGAGAAAAATGTGGAGGCAGATGAGGTTGCGGCGAGTGCGCTTAGTAGTCAAGAACAGGCAGACGACGTGACTTTAGATAGCGAGCAGGCACTACTAGCAGATGCAGATCAGAGTGAGACTGATGAGGCGCAAGACGCAGCCGATTCTAGTGACGCGGCTGACATTGTCGATGACGCGCAAGCGAGTAAATCAAAGACAACCATCGCCAGCTACAAAAACATGATTGAAAACGTAGCAGAGCAATTATTGCCGCAAACGGGCATGTTTAATCTGACGACGCCAAAGGTGCCAAAGGCACGCACGCGTAAGCCAAAAACAGAGCATAAGAAGCCAACGCAGGCAGAACAAGCGGACGCTAACGGCTCAAATGAGGAGCGCTCAGATGACAACGATAGCACAAGCTAATCGTTAACTGACAAAACCAAGCCCCAAAGCTCATATGAGTTTTGGGGCTTTTTTGTGCTCTATAGAAATAAAAAAACGTCTAAAATCTGGTAATAATTAATGAGCCGCCGACTTATCACCACCGCGCATTTTACCGATAATAGTAAAGATAGCAACAATGATAGCACCGATGATAAAGCCGATAACACCATTTAATAATGCGGTCGTTACGCTCTCAAATATACCCGTCAAGTGTGCCAAATCCTCTACGCCATGATGCAGAAAATCAATACCATGAACTAAGATGCCACCACCAACCAAGAACATAGCTAGCGTACCTGCAATCGACAAAAACTTCATAAGTTTTGGTGCAGCGGCAAACATAATTTTGCCAAGTTTTTGTTTGAACGTGCCCTCTTGCTCCATTAAGTGCAAGCCTGCATCGTCTATTTTGACGATACCAGCTACTAGGCCATAGATACCTATTGTAATCGCAACTGCGAGAATAGACAGCACCAAGCTTTGCTGCAACAACGTGGCACCAGCAGCAGAGCCCAAAGCGATGACGATAATCTCAGCTGACAAAATAAAATCTGTACGTATAGCGCCTTTGATCTTTTGTTTTTCAAAAGCGACCAGATCAACGGTTTCATCCGCATTAGCAGCGAGCCGTGCTTCGTGCTCCTCATCATGCGGCAGGGCATGGGGCCAAAACCTATGAATAACTTTTTCAGCGCCTTCATACACCAAGAATAGACCGCCACACATCAGCAAAAAGGTCACCAAAGGCGGATAAATAGCACTGATTAAGAGGGCAGCAGGCACCAAAATCAGCTTATTGATAAAGGAGCCTTTTGCCACCGCCCAAATAACTGGCAACTCGCGGTTTGCTTTGACGCCGCTGACCTGCTCTGCGTTAAGTGCCAGATCATCACCCAATACGCCAGCGGTTTTTTTGGCAGCGACCTTTGTCATGACTGACACATCATCTAATATCACGCTAATATCATCGAGAAGAGTTAGTAAACTGGCACCTGCCATGGACGTTCCTTAAAATATGAGAGTTAGATTAGAATTAAAAGTGCTGTAGCAGCGCAACACTCACGACATACACTTTTACTGATATGGTGCTTTTTAATCCTTTGTACTACAACCACATCGCTGTTTGCAACAGATTACCTAGGCACAAAGCGATATGACATAGTATAAATGTATCTAATAGCGGTAACTAAAGCGAGACACTGGGTACGATACTTGCAGGCAAAATACAATAGCCTTTAGTTTCAATAGATTAAACTATGCTAATATATTCCCTCTATTTTGTTTTTTGCAAGCGCTGTCTTTTGCAAGTACTGGGGCGGCTGTAATAATCGCTACAACCCCTTGTTCTCATAACTATTTACGACTGTTTTATACTTAATCGCCTAGGTCTATAGACCTACAGGACATCTCTATGAGCCTATTTTCTTTATCAACTCTTATCAAAGCTAAGCCATCTATGACTCAAAAATCTTTTGCTCAAAAAAATCTACCTGCCGCTATGGTGGCGGCGCTTTTGACAGTCGCTATCACGGGTTGTTCAAACAATACGGCTGATACTACTAATAATTCTAGCATCATTAGTAGCGCACAAGCGCAAGAGAGTCAAACGCCTATTGCAACCGATAGCGACGCCTCAGTCGTGCAAGCACTACAAAGCAACTTACAGACCTCTGGTATTGAAGGCACTATTATATCGGCTATCCCTACAGATATGGACGACATCTATTGGGTGACAGCTGAAGGCTTGCCAGCATTTTTTACCGATAAGGCGGGCAAGCATATCATTCAAGGGCAGATTGTCGCTGTGGGCGGCGCTGAACCTATCGACATTAGCGGCGCTCTCATTGCCAATTCAGCAAAACAGGCATTAGCCGCAGTCGATAAAAAAGATATGGTTATATTCCCTGCTACTGGGGAGACAAAATCTGTCGTTTATGCTTTTACTGACGCTGATTGTGGCTATTGCCGCAAGCTACATGAAGAGATGGCAGATATCAATGCGCGCGGTATTGAGGTGCGCTACCTAGCATGGCCGCGTAGTCAGGAGTCAGTCCCCAAGATGGAGTCTGTATGGTGTAGTCAAGATCGCAAAGCGGCAATGAATCAGGCAAAGATGGGCGCTAATGTACAAGCGCCAAGCTGTACTAACCCTGTAGCCGATCAAATGGCACTTGGCGCAAGACTTGGCGTACGTGGAACGCCCGCTATCTTTACCGAATCAGGTCAACAAGTGGGTGGCTACTTGCCCGCCGATCAGTTAGCGCAAGCGGTTGCCGCTGCCAATTAATCATCATCTATAAATGGTATACAATAGGCGTTATTAGCGCTCGTCGGTATGATACGATAGAGCCGCTAATCGCGCTAAAATAATACTTTTTTTAGTAGCATTATTTAGTTCTGTTTAATAACCTAAACCTACCTCTTGAGGATACTGTGAGTAAACCCATCAAATTAGCGATACTTGGCCTAGGGACTGTAGGCACTGGCGTAGTCCACCTAATCAACGACAACCTAAACGAGCTTAAACGCCGCAGCGGTCGCGACATTATTATTACCGAGGTCGGTACGCGCCGTCAGCGTGATGATATAGATAGCAGCATTACGCAAAATGCTGATCTGATGACGGTCGCTAGTAGCGATAATGTTGATATCGTCATAGAGCTCATCGGCGGTACTACCCTTGCCAAAGACGTCATTATGCATGCGATCAAAAACGGCAAGCATGTAGTGACCGCTAACAAGGCGCTGCTCGCAGAACACGGCAACGAGATTTTTGCTTTAGCAGAAGCAAACGGCGTACATGTCGCTTATGAAGCCGCAGTCGCAGGCGGTATACCGATTATCAAAGTTATGCGCGAGGCGCTCGCCGCTAATAGAGTAGATTGGCTTGCAGGTATCATCAATGGTACAGGCAACTTTATTATGACTGAAATGCGCGATAAGGGCCGCCCCTTTGATGACGTATTAGCAGAAGCACAAGCACTAGGTTATGCAGAAGCGGATCCGACCTTTGATGTTGAAGGTATCGATGCTGCGCACAAATTGGCGCTACTTGCCTCCATCGCCTTTGGTATTCCGCTACAGTTTGACAAAGTATACTGTGAGGGCATCACAGGTATCACCTTACAAGATGTTAATTACGCCGAAGAGCTCGGTTACCGTATCAAACATTTAGGTTTTGCAGTACGCCGTACAGGCGAGCAAGACAATGCAAGTCAGGGCAATGCAGATGAAGATAATGCCGGTATTGAGCTGCGCGTACACCCAACACTCATTCCACAAGATGCCTTACTTGCCAATGTCAATGGCGTCAAAAATGCCGTGCTAGTCAACTCGCACCCGCTGGGGCAAACCTTGTACTGTGGTGATGGCGCAGGCGCAGGCGCGACAGCCTCTGCGGTGATGGCAGACGTTATGGATTTGGTACGCGTTTTGGGCAGTAATGATGACTCAAATAGCGCTAACAACAGCCAATATGTTCCGCATTTGGCCTTTATTCCAGAACAGCTCTCTGATACGACAATACTACGTGCAGAGCAGATGACAACAGGCTACTACTTGCGTGTCCATGCTTTTGATCACCCAGGCGTGTTGGCCGATATCACTCGCATACTTAGTGATGCTGGTATCAATATCGATGCTATCTTGCAAAAGCCTGCGCATAAGTTAGGTCAAGTGCCTGTTATCATCTTGACTTTGCCTGTCGTTGAGTCGCAAATGAACGTCGCGATTGAAAAAATAGAACAGCTTGAATCTATCACAGATAAAGTGGTTCGTATTCGCCTTGATGAATTATCATAAGTAATTAAATTAGTCTTGTGGCTGAGGCTTTTGGTCAAGATCAGTACCATTTAGCCCACTAGATAGTCAGCTTACTTGATTTACACTCAAGCGGTACGCATTATAATGGTACCGTTTTTTTAATAAAATAAGTATAGGATAAATAAAATGTCAAATGACTCGATTGTAATTGTAAACGGTGCGCGCACCCCAATGGGCGGTTTTCAAGGCGCATTAAAAGACGTAAGCGCTCCAGATCTAGGCGCAGCTGTCATCAAAGCGGCGGTTGAGCGTGCTGGTATTAGCCCTGATAAAGTTGATGAAGTCATCATGGGTTGTATTCTAAGCGCAGGTTTGGGTCAAGGCCCTGCTCGTCAAGCGATGCGCAAAGCAGGTCTACCTGATGCTACTGGTGCCATTACTATTAACAAGCTATGTGGATCTGGTCTAAAAGCAGTCATGCAGGCGCATGATGGTATCAAGGCTGGCAGTATCGATATTGCAGTTGCAGGCGGTCTTGAATCAATGACGAATGCGCCCTATGTCATGTCTGGATCTCGTAGCGGCTATCGTATGGGGCATAAAGAAGTCAAAGATCATATCTTTATCGATGGCCTAGAAGATGCCGAAACGGGCAAATTGATGGGACATTTTGCGCAAGAGATGGCAAATGAGAAAGGCTATACTCGTGAGCAGATGGATGAATTTGCTATTGAATCGCTCAATCGTGCGCTTACAGCCATCAAAGACGGTCATTTTAAAGATGAGATCACGCCAGTGACTTTTAAGACCCGTAAAGGCGAGCAAACGGTCGATACCGATGAAGAGCCAGGTCTTGCCAATGCAGAACGTATTCCTACCTTGCGCCCTGCTTTTGCTAAAGATGGTACGATTACCGCCGCTAACTCAAGCTCTATCTCAGACGGTGCGGCAGCTGTGGTACTAATGAAAGAGTCACAAGCGCAATCTGAAGGTTTAGACTTTCAAGCTCGTATTGTAGCGACCGCTTCTCACTCACGCCATCCGAGTGAATTTACTATTGCAAATATCGGCGCAATTAAAAATCTACTGCCAAAGGCCGGCTGGAGCGTTGAAGATGTCGATCTTTGGGAGATCAATGAAGCCTTTGCTATGGTGACGATGGCCACTATGGACGAGTTCAATCTTGACCATGCCAAGGTTAACATTGAAGGCGGCGCTTGTGCACTTGGTCACCCTGTAGGATCATCAGGAGCACGTATTTTAGTAACACTTATTAATTCTCTAAAACGTACTGGTGGCAAAAAAGGCGTCGCTACTTTATGTATTGGCGGTGGTGAGTCTGTTGCAGTCGCTATCGAAATGGCATAACGTAAGCTACTTTAAAATTTAATGTCAAATTAAAAACCGCATGGGCTATAAGCTCATGCGGTTTTTTGTGGTCAAACTCCTCAGAATACTTGCATTTGTCTATTGTTGTAAAAAAGCGTTAATTTATACCCTAACCTTGTTATAGCTTTTACAGCCTATTACACGCTTTTACCTTGAGTGCACACTTTGCTA
>NZ_JBQQFC010000140.1:0-6063 GCF_052258445.1 Psychrobacter sp. T6-1 | reverse complement strand
AATAAAACTAACAGCCCCTAATCTTTGTCTTGGGCAGACGTATCGGCTTGATCGTCCGCTGATTTTTTCATCTGCGCGGTTAGTGAGGCATTGCTATGATCATGCGGCATTACAAATTCAACGTCGCTGCGAAAGCCGGCTTCCATTAGATGCAGGGCAACGCCAAGCGCTGCTTTATCTTCGTAAATGACGGCATAAAGCGCATGGGTAATTGGCATATAAATACCCTCTTTGCTCGCTTTTTCATGTACTTGCTGAATAGTATTGACGCCCTCAGCCGTTTGCCCTAACTTTTTGACCGCAGCATCGATACTCATGCCGCGCCCAAGCATGTTACCAATACGAAAATTACGACTGAGCTCTGAGCCGCAAGTGGCGTATAAGTCGCCCACGCCAGATAAGCCTAAAAACGTCAAAGGATTAGCACCTGTCTCAACACCGAAACGGCTCATCTCCGCTAAAGCTCGGGTAAGCAGCATAGCTTTGGTGTTCTCGCCAACCTCATAGGCAACAGCCATACCCATAGCGATGGCATAGATGTTTTTGAGAGCGCCGCCAAGCTCAACTCCGTGCACGTCATCACTAGCAAAGACGCGAAAAAACGCACTGTGCAGAGCCGCTTGCACCGCATGACGCAGTGGCTCAGAGCTACTGGCGATGACGGTCGCTGAGGGCATGTTTTTCATAATCTCAACGGCTAGATTTGGCCCAGACATCACGCCAAAATTTACCTCAGGTAGCACATCTTTGATGATATCGCTCATCATGGCAAAAGTATCTTTCTCCATGCCTTTGGTCAATGAGACTATCGACTGCCCTGTGATAAAGGGCGCGATGCTTTGTAGCGTCTCACGAAAGGCTGAGCTGGGCACCGCTAAAAATATAATGTCTTTGTCTTTTACAGAGGCTTCTAAGTCGTGGCTATATTTGAGGCGATCATCGAGCTTATAGCCTGGCAGATATTGTTTATTCATCTGCAATTTAGCCATAGATTTGACCGTGCGCTTATTACGGACCCAAAGCGTCGTATCGCAGCCGTTACGCGCCGCCAGATTAGCCATTGCCGTACCAAAACTACCGCCGCCCAAAAATGCTAAGCGCAGCTTGGTTGGGTTTTTGTGGATCTTGTCCATGTTTTCGGCGACAGCAGACTCCACCGCACTTGGATTGAGTTTTTTGCGTCCCAAACCTGACTTGGTCGCGCGCTCAATAATACTAGCAAGCAGGCCACTTTGTTTATCGCCGCTGCTCTTATTGTCTTTATTACCATTATTTTTATTGTCTTTTGGGTCAGTAGCGTTTGTCATAATTAGTAATCCGTATTGCGCAAATAAGATGGTAACGCGCGTTAGTGCCGTTTATTATAAATATTATTTTTAACATTCAATAGCGAATATCAGTGTTCAAAACGTGTTAAAGGCTCGATATCTATAGGTTTACGCACAGGCTTTTGAGTGGGACTGCTGCCAGTATAAACAAAAGCGGTCACATAATCATCTGCGCTAACATCGAAGTACGCTTTTACCGCAGGCTCATTGCAGAGCAGACCTGTGCGCCATACGGTGCTATAGCCTTGTGCCTTTAACGCCAATATCAGATTTTGTACGGCAGCGCCTGCACTAAGCATCTGCTCAAAAGGCGGCACTTTTTTGTGTGCTTGCATGTGCGTGACTACTGTAATGATAACGGGCGCACGCAAAGGTAGGTTGGCAGTTTTGTGAATAGTCTTTTCAGACAATGTCTCGCCTTCTTGCTGAGCTTTTGCTTTGGCGGCAGTGACGAGCGCTTGACCTAAGTCGCGGCGGGCCTCGCCTTGCGTCACAATAAAGCGCCAAGGACGCAGTTTTTTATGATCAGGAGCAGTGGCTGCACATTCAATAGCCGCTTTTATTTGCTCAGTTGATGGTGCTGGCATCTCTAAATTACCGATACTACGCCTAGAGTTAATCCAAGCTATTAGTTGCTCATCACTCGCTTGAATCTCAGAGTCTTGCGAGATATCTACAGCACTTATCTTGTTGTCGTTTTTATCGTCAACGCTCATGGGTTATCCTTTTTTATTGTCTGTTCTAGAGCATTAGGTAGCGGTTTCAACGCGGTGCGCCATTTTTAAATAGTCTTCTGATTGCATCTCAAGCAGACGTGAACGCGTACGCTCAATCTCAAAGGCAAGTTTTTCGCCTTGATATAACTCGAGGATAGACTGCTGCGCGCGTACCAAAAGCTTGACGCGGCGATCATAAAACTCGTCCACTAAGTAAATAAATCGGCGCGTGGGGTCACGCAAATCATCATCTAAGGCAGGTACCGCATTGATGAGCACGGTGTTAAATTGCTTAGCGATTTCGATAAAGTCGTTGGCAGAGCGCGGCTGCATACACAGTTGGCGAAAGTCGCAGAATAAAATGTCTTCCGTGCGCGCATTTATGGCAATCTCGCGACCATTGATAATGATAGGCTCGTTGCTAATTTTTTGGTTGCTTGAGAGACTAGCAAAGCGGTTAGCGAGCCAATTGTGGTTTTTCTTCGTCATCGGCGATTTATACAGCTCAGCCTGCTGTAATACGCGCAGACGATAATCAACGCCTGCGTCAATATTCATGACCGTCGTATGGCGCTCAACCTCAGCGATAGCAGGCATAAAGCGATCACGGTGCAAGCCATCTTTATACAGACCTGAGGGTTCAATGTTCGATGTGGCCACCAGCGTTACGCCGCGATTAAACAGCATAGTGAACAGATCGCCTAATATCATGGCGTCTGAGACGTTAGAGACAAAAAACTCATCAAAGCAGATAACAACGGCTTCGTTATAAATGATGTCGGCGACTTTTTCAAGCGGGTCAGATTGTCCCTGCAAAGCGTTTAGCTCACGGTGGACGCGCTGCATAAAATGATGAAAATGCTGACGCATCTTGCGCTCAATAGTCAGCGAGTCATAGAACATATCCATCATCCAAGTCTTGCCACGTCCCACCCCGCCCCACATGTACAAACCTTTGGGCGCTTCGGGTTTGGACTTTAAAAAGCTAAAAAAGCTCTTTTTTTGCTCAGAGCCTGTATTGAGCTGATGATACAAGTTATCCAAGTAACTCATAGCCTCAAGCTGCTGCTCATCTCGGGTAAACTCATCAGTAGCGATGGCTTGCTCATAGCGTTGCAAGGGCGATAGACTCATAATAGGACTCGTTATTGGATAAATTTAGGTATAAATAAACAAAAAGGCAAAACGGTTATATAGGCTTACCAAAGCTATGCTGTTCAAGTAGCGCTTTGAGCTCAGACAATCGGCCATGAAAAAAATGTCCTGCGCCATCGACCACGCTGACCGCAATACCTTGCTGCTCGGCAAAAGCTTGCATAACATCAGGGCTAATGACGCCGTCAGCATTACCATAGATCTCAAACGTTCTATCTATAGGCAGGCTCAAATCACTAACGTCATTGTCCTCAACCGAGGGCGCGATAAGTGCCACATTAGCTACTTCAAAATCGCTTAGCCCCCAGATATGTGGCAACGTTGTCACTTGCTCAGCGGCGCGTGCAGTCACGTATCCTCCAAAGGAGAAACCACCAAGCCACAATTTGCGTGCGCCTGTCTGTCCTGCAATCCATTGTAACACGGTCATCGCATCAATGACTTCACCCTCAGCATAATCATGCTCGCCTGTTGACTCGCCCACACCGCGAAAGTTAAAACGCACAGCGTGCATACCATTGTCACGAGCAAAGCGGTACATAGTGGTCACCACCTTATTGTTCATTGTACCGTCAAACAAGGGGTTAGGATGACACAATAGCGCGACCGTATCAGTATTGGGATCATTTGGGTTGTCGTTTTGCCACAGCGCGTCGACTTCGAGCACGCCAGCAGGGGCACATATTAGAGGCATAATGAGCGTCATTGGTTAAAATTGTGATTCAATTATCCTAGATATCATTATTATTTCAAGTGATTTGCTGTGTCTGTCTGTGTTTATGTCATTTTAAGATCTTTATAACGTATTGATAATATCTCTAGCGCCGATAGCGTAAATAAGGTAATGTCGAGCGTATCTTATCTTTTTTCCCCTTTTAGCAGGATTTGCTATGACTTCATTGACTAAAACTACGACGTTGACAGCTGCACTTGCCGCTGTACTTGCTTTAAGCGCTTGTCAAAGCACGCCCTCATCGCCAGTGATTCAGCGCGAAGGCTCAATTTTTGAGACTACAGGTATTGCTGACACCAAAGTAGGCGCGCAACAAAACGCTATCGACAGTGCTCAAAAAACTTGCCGCAATAAGCAGGTCATCATCGTCAAAGACGAGGCAAGATACAATGGGATTTTGGATGAGCGTTCAGGGCGAATGGTTGGACAAGTGGGCGCTGTAGTGGGGTCAATATTTGGTACCGGCACACCTAACTTATCTCGTGATGACGATTACGAGTACGCTATCAGTTTTCGCTGTCAGTAACTTATCGCTCAGTCAAAACGCCAGCAATTTTGCATAATAAAATAAGCCAATAAGTATGCGATCAAACAGCAGCTTATTGGCTTTGCTTTTTTTTGCTATGTGTTTTGGGTAAACTACTCCTTTAAACTTTTTGCTCACTCAGCGTTAACATCGTGGTTCCCTTATTATGCGTAAACCCAATCTCTCAATACCCAAATCAGCCAAAGTCCTCGCCCCTGCCAAAGATTTGGCAACGCTAGAGGCTGAGCTTGCCGAGGCGGATGATACTCTCGAGAATACCGTACTGCGTTTAAGCGACTACTTATCTGCTGTCGATATGGTCATCAAACAAACCTTTGATCATAGAGTATGGGTCAAAGCTGAGATTCGCAATCTATCCAGTAAAGGCGGTCATTACTACTTTGAATTAGCCGAAAAGGACGATGATGGTAAAGTTGTGGCCAGCTGCCGCGGCAATCTATGGCGCTTTAAAGCCTCCCGCGTGCTTGCTAAGTTTGAACGCGCAACCGGTATGGCGCTTAGCCGTGATTTAACGGTTTTGCTAAAGATATCTGCCAACTTTCATGCGCAATACGGTTTTTCGCTCACTATTGAGGATATTGACCCCAGCTATACTTTGGGCGACTTGGCGCGCCAGTATGCCGAAATGGTTGACCGCCTAAGCGGTGAAGGCTTATTAACCTTAAACGCGCAATTGCCAAGTCCATTTGATATCGAGCACGTTCTTGTTATCGCTCCCGAAAAAGCAGCAGGCTTAGGCGATTTTCAAGCGGACGCCAACAGACTGGCCTCGACAGGCGCTTGTCATTTTCACTATCATCATGCGACCTTTCAGGGCAATCATGCCCCAGGTGAGATTCGGCAAGCGATTGTCAGCGCTCAGCAGCAGTTTTTAGAGCGCTATAACTGCTTGCCTGATTTACTCGTTATTATACGCGGCGGCGGTGCGGTCGGTGATTTGGCTTATCTCAACGACTATGAGCTGGCAGCTCTGGTCGCAGAACAGCCCATCCCCGTATGGGTCGGTATCGGTCATGAACGCGACAAAGTGATATTGGATGAGGTGGCGCACACCAGCTTTGATACGCCCTCCAAAGTCATCGCAGCAATTATGAGTCATCTGGCTGCCTTGATCACGCAAACTCTGACATATCAAGCTCAAATCAAACAGGCTGCACGTCATCAGTTGACTCAAGCTGACATGCAGTGTGCTCGTCAATTGAGTCAAGTACAAACGCAAACAGTCGGACAGCTCACCGCCCTACAAAGAGACAGTAAGCACGCGTGGCAAAGCGTACAACAAAGCGCTCATAGACAGATTAGACAAGCTAAGCGCCTTAGCGATGAGCGCCATCAGTTAATAAAAGATAGCGCCTACCAGCACGCGTCCACTGCTGGCAAAGAGGTTAAGCGCTATCAAAAAACGATCACTCAAAGTGCCCAGCAGCAAGTTATACAAGCACAGCGTGAAAGCGCACATCTACGTGATATCGTGCTCTTGCATCGACCCGCACGGGTACTCAATCAAGGCTATACCTTGCTGACAGATAAAGCTGGCAAACAGATATTCACCAGCAGTACTCAGTTATATGCTGACCAAACGCT
>NZ_JBQQFC010000139.1:0-6078 GCF_052258445.1 Psychrobacter sp. T6-1 | reverse complement strand
CCAAGTAAAACTATAGTTCATCATGTAGATAATAAAAAGGGGTTATCGCTATTAACGATAACCCCTTTTTTGGTTAAGATTTTTTAGTTAATAAGGTTATCCGTATAAAAGCGCAACCAATGCCTGCGGTGAGTCAACTTGATAGGTTGGATTTTGCTCAGCAAGAGTGTCGCTGGATGCGGCACCGTAGTTGACCGCAATACTCATCATGCCAAGCGCATTAGCCATTTGGATATCATGGATACTATCACCGATAAACACCGCATCAGCTACCTGCTGCTGGGTATGCATCAAAATATCGTTAAGCATTTGTGGATCAGGTTTAGATCCTGACTCGTCCGCGCCGCGCGTAATCGCAAAGTAGTGCTGACTGTTTGACGCATTTAGCACCCTATCAAGCCCTTGACGTTTTTTGCCTGTTGCTACAGCAAGCGTTTTGCCGCGCTGGCACAATGTTTTTAGCATAGCCTCTATAGGCGCAAAGAGCGGCGTTTTATGGCTGTTGGCGATATAGTACTCAGCGTAACGGTGCTCGATAGATTGTTTTTGCGTATCAGTTGCTTGCGGGTATAAGATTTCAATACCCTTAGTTAAGCTTAAACCGATGATATCCTTTACAGCGTCATCTGTGGTATCAAATCCGTGCGCCTCTCCTGCAACATGCATAGAGGTAACGATAAGCCCTATTGAGTCCATCAAAGTGCCATCCCAATCAAAGATTATCAAAGATTTGTCTGAGGGGTGATTGGCTACTGATAGCGGTGCAGTCTGCGTTGTAGCGTTGTTCATAACTACCCTTTATAGCCTATAAAAATAGCTTGTCCGTATAGTGAGCAAGCCATTATTGATTTTGGTGTGAGTCGTCTTGCTCGCCTGATTATTGTGGTAATGTCTGGTTATCAGGTACCAAAGCAAGCATCTCTTCAGGAAGCGGCGCAGTGATAGTTTTATAGCCTGGAATGTCCAAGCGCCAAGCATGCAAGCACAGACGGTGTACGCCTGATTTGTCATGGACGTTGTATTTATCATCGCCCAAGATCGCATGACCGATATGTGCTAGGTGCACACGTATCTGGTGCGTGCGTCCAGTCAGCGGCTTAGCTTCTATTAAGCTTACTGGCTGATTGTTCAGGGTAAAGCGCGCGTGAACGTTGATGTCCGTTTGACTTTCTTTGGCTAGCTCATCTTGCGCGTCGACCTTGACGCGGCGCTCGCCACTTGCCACTGTATAGCGCAGCAATGGCGCATCAATACGCTGCTCACTCATCGCAGGCTGACCTTTTGCTAGGCACAAATAATGCTTTTGAATGGTTTTGTCCACCAAATGCTGCTGCAAGGTTTTAAGCGTTGAGCGTTTTTTGGAAATCATCAGCAGACCTGAGGTATCTTTGTCGATACGATGGATCAGCTCTAAATATTTTTTGCCCGTAACCTCGCGCATGGCCTCAATAACGCCAAAGTTGAGTCCACTACCGCCGTGAACGGCAATGCCTGAGGGCTTGTTCAGTACAATTAGGCCCTTATCTTCATACACCACACGTGCCAGCAAGCTATTGGCAAATTCGGTACTGATAATAGGCTTCTCGCGGGTCGCGAGCTGTACAGGAGCGATACGTACCACGTCCTCACGCTGTAATCTATCATGCGCCTTGCAGCGCTTGTTATTGACACGAATCTCATCGGAGCGAATCATTTTATAGATATGCGATTTGGGTAGACCTTTGAGACGGTTTAACAAAAAATTATCCAAACGCTGATCGTGCTGATGACGCGTCACCTCAAGATAATTTACTTTTTCAAAGTTGCCAATCTCATCATCTGCGCTTTGCGGGCGAGTTTTGCTATTGAAGATAGCAGGGGCTTTATGAAGGGTGTCGTTGTCTGTCATTACTTGATTTGTCATTTTTAGTTAGGTGTTTACACAAAGATTTGTTATAGTTTAGCATGTTGAGCGCTAATTACGGTAACGTTACGCGTCTCATCCGCTTTTAAAAGACAACCGTGACACCCTTTTTTTACTTAACGCGCGCATAACGACACTTTGATATATTTTATGGCCTTACAAGCCTTTGATATTAGATCAATTAAGCGGCGCAGTTGAGCAAGTTTAAGCAGATAAGCGATTACCCTTTAGCTGCCTACGTATTGGCGGTCAAACATATTTGATAGTAGATAGTGACAACCCTCCTATCCCAAGCTTAGTTTTAAACCCAAGCTTAGTCTCAAAGACTTTTATTTTGTTTGCCAAGTACGCCCCGCTGATAATAGCAAAGCTATAGAGAGTCGCCCAACTGCCTTTGATGGATATTTTATTCGTAAGAATAATAGATAACCCTATAGAAGTTAACGCTGAGTCTCAAAGATTTACGACCCTTAGCGCGACAGAACAACTAAAACTATTGATTTTTATTACTGGTACTTCCTGATAACTCCTTTAACAGCACTACTTAATGATCCTTAGTATTAAAAGTATCAAGTAGCGCTATTATGTTTTATTACCGACATATTGATTGACAACCAGTATGTACTGCATTTGCTAACAACACATGCAAAAAATTATCAGCTGTTATGCCCAACTGATTATAGCGCTCAAATGAGCGAGATATTTATAGCCCCTACAGGCGGTATAACAGACAGACAAATTATAGACTCACACTTTATAATCTCTGTATAAAGCGCCAATCAATAACGTTGTGCTCCGCTTAGGTCTGCATTTTAAGACCAGCGTAATTACCCAATAGGTTTTACTGCTCTACAATCTAACGTCTATCATCGCGATAATTAATCGCACTTGCCACTGAGCTTATCTGTATATTGTCGTTACTGTGCGTCCTCATAGGATATAAATATGAAACGCATTTTAATCAACGCCACTCAAAACGAAGAGATTCGTGTTGCCCTATGTAAAGGCAATCATCTGTATGATTTTGATCTAGAAAACCGTACCCGCGAACAAAAAAAATCTAACATCTATAAAGGTCATGTGACTCGCGTTGAGCCGTCACTAGAAGCTGTGTTTGTCGAATACGGCTCACAGCGTCAAGGATTTTTGCCGATTCGTGAAATCTCAAGCGAGTATTTAAGCGGTAATCCACGTGATGAAAACATCAAAAAACTCATCAAAGAAGGCGATGAGCTGATCGTACAAGTTGAAAAAGAAGAGCGCGGTAATAAAGGCGCTGCGCTATCGACTTACGTATCACTTGCTGGTCGCTACTTGGTACTGATGCCGAACAATCCACGTGGCGGCGGTATCTCTCGTCAAATCTCAGGAAAGCTTCGTGAAGATATGAAGCGTATGCTCAGCAATCTTGATTTGCCAAAAGGCATGAGCGTTATTATACGCACGGCAGGTATCGGCAAGACGCAAGAAGATCTGCAACATGATTTGAACCATCTGCTCAATATCTGGCAAGCCATTCAAGAACAAAATCAGAAGTATCCCTCCCCGCGCTTGGTACATCAAGAAGCAGGCGTCGTCACGCGTGCGGTGCGTGATTATCTGCGTGATGATATCACTGAGATTTGGATCGATAACGAAAACGCTTACATTGAAGCGGCGGGTTTTATTGATGCGGTTATGCCTAAACAGGCGGAGAAACTGCGCAAATATACCGATTATGAGCCGATGTTCTCACGCTTTAATATCGAAAAACAAATTGAAACCGCCTATCAGCGCGAAGTACGTCTGCCCTCTGGTGGCTCTATTGTTATCGATCAAACCGAAGCTTTGGTCTCTATTGATATCAACTCAGCTAAGTCGACCAAAGGTGCTGATGTCTCTGAAACCGCTTTTCATACCAACCTAGAAGCCGCTGATGAGATTGCTCGTCAATTGCGCCTGCGCGATATGGGTGGCCTTATTGTCATTGATTTTATCGATATGAATGACAACAAGAACCAAAAAGAGGTCGAAAAACGTCTGATTGATGCGACCAAATACGATCGCGCCCGTGTTCAGTTTGGGGAGATCTCCAAGTTCGGTTTGATGGAGATGAGCCGCCAGCGCTTGCGCCCCTCGCTAGAGGAATCAACAGGTTATATCTGCCCGCGCTGTCATGGCAATGGTATGATTCGTGACTTGCGTTCATTATCGCTCTCTATTATGCGCCAAATTGAGCAAATCGCCCTAAAAGAGCGTCAAGGCGAAGTACAAGCTGAAGTGCCAACAGATATCGCCGCCTTTTTGCTCAACGAGAAGCGCGATAGCTTAGTCTATCTTGAGCAAGATAGCGGTACGCGTATTACGATTTTGCCGCATGCCCACCTTGAGTCGCCAAACTTTAAATTGCACTTTAACCGCGACGGTTTTGCGCCCTCAAGCTATGAGCGCATCACTGATACGCAGCAGCAAGAGCACAGTGATTTGGGCTACGATGTTGATTGGCAAACCGCTGATTCAGCGCGTCCAGAGCAGCAGCCTACTCGCCAGCCGCGAGCATCATCAAGCGCTCCAAGTGCGCAAAAGCCAACCACGCCGACTAATGAGCAAGTACGCCAACCCTCAGGTGGATCAGCAAATCAGCGCATCAATAATCAAAGTGCGACTCAAGATAGCGCCGCCCAGCGTAGCAATGATCATCGCGGCAAAAGCAACCACGCGCCAGTAGCAAATCATCAAACTAGTGCTCAAGTAGCGCCAACTGAACAAGCAAGCAATGTCGCCGTAGCCGCCCAGCCGCAAGCCGTTGCTTGGTTATCAAACCTGTTCTCACAAGCGCCGCAAGCACAGACTACGCGTAGTGTCAGTAGCCGCGATGCAGCCGAAGCGATCGAAGCCATCGTTAACACAGGCGCGCAAAGTCGAGGCGCTTTTGGTCAAGTTGACAACGAGGCTCTAAATAGCAAAGAGGCGTCTGAGTCACAGACTGATAATAATCATAAATCTCAGCAAGCGCGTCGCTCTGACAGTGACCGCGATGATGAGAGCAGTGATGATAGACGCCGCCGCAAAACGCGCAAGTCAAGATCATCAAAACCACGCCAAAGGAAAGACTCGCGTGATGACACAAGCGATAATGACAGTAACAGCAATCAAGCTGACAGCGCTCATGACGACAACACTCAAACTAAGCGTCAAGACAATCGTCGTGGCAGCAATCGCAATAGCCGTCAAAGCACTAGCACTCGTCAAAACCAAAACGAGCGCTCAAATGCAGAACAAAAAGAGGATAACTCTGATGAGCAAACGCGCAGCAAACGCAAGTCGCACAGCCAGCGCGGCTCACGTGGTAATCTTGAACGCGGTGAAACGCTAAGCGCTGACGCGGCCCAGCAAACTCAAAGATCTGAGAGTAAAACATCTGGTCAGGCGCGCAGTAAAAGTGACCATCAAGACCCAAATGAGGTAACTTTGCAGATCAATGAGTCACCTGTTAAGTTAAAGACGCCAGAGGTCGTTCATTTATCCTTAGATGATAGTAAGTCAAAGACGACAGAGCAATCGACTACAGCTAAAGAAGCTGATGATAGCCAAGTCAAAGAAAAAGCGGCTATCGATGAGGTGAATCGCGAGGATACGACGCACGATCACAAGTCTGATAACAAGGTTGCTGATGATGCTGAGAGTCAGTCAGTACAGGTAAGCTTGGCGCAACAAGAGCAGACAACGAGCGAGCAGGCAGACAAGCGCGCTGATAATAAGTCGGATGCAAACGCTCAAGAGGCTAAAGAGTTAGCATCTAAAGCGGCACCTACAGAGGCAGCACCCAAAGCAGTTCAAACGCTAGAGACGTCTGCCCCAACAAAAGCGTCAAAGACGTCCGATAATGCTACTAAAGAAGACAAAACCAGTAGCACGCTTGATTTTGATCGTGAGAATCTTTTTGCCGCGCGTTATGTTACGGCCAATAAGTTCGGTCAAGCTGGCAACGATCCGCGCGTTGTACGTCGCTTGCAAGCAAAGTCTGCAAAACCAGCAGACATGCAAGTCACAGAGGTCTCTGCTGCTACGCCAACTATCAGCGGTACGGTTGGTCGATTTATTCATGCGCTCCTACCAAAAGCTGAGTCGCGTTTAGCTGAAGATGGCGTCATCCACTGCTTTATTGAAGCGATTGCGATACATAAAGCCAAAGC
>NZ_JBQQFC010000138.1:0-6087 GCF_052258445.1 Psychrobacter sp. T6-1 | reverse complement strand
TGATGCTGGCAATGAGGCTATGACTTGGGATGTTGTCGGCGCTATCTGCGAGACGGGCGACTTTTTGGCAAAGGATCGCGTGCTGACACTAGCCGTAGGTGATATTTTAGCGATCACAGGCGCAGGCGCTTACGGTTTTACTATGAGTAGTAACTATAATTCGCGAGGGCGAGCAAGCGAGGTTATGATAGCTGGCACTCAGCATCAACTGATCCGTAAGCGCGAAACGCTTGAGGACTTATACCGTGATGAGATGCTTTGGCAGGATTAAACAAGTAGCAGGATAAGTCATAAACAATTATTAAAACTAGCATTTGCATAAATAAGTCAAAAACAGACCCATTGTCATGATGACAGTGGGTTTTTTATGGTCAGTCTTTTATTACTTTAAGTCGTTATTAGCACATGCTGGTAGTTATCATTGTATCAGGTAGCGTGCTAATATAACCGACATATAATAATAGAGTGGGGCACAAGGATATGTTAATAGAGTTTACAAAGATGCATGGGCTGGGCAATGATTTTATGGTCATCGATTTGGTGACGCAGCGCTTGGATTTGACCAAAGAATTAGTAGAATTATTAGGCGATAGGCATCTGGGTGTGGGCTTTGATCAACTCTTAGTCGTTGAACCGCCGATGCGCCCTGATGTGGATTTTAGCTATCGCATTTTTAATACCGATGGCACAGAGGTTGAGCAGTGCGGTAATGGCGCGCGCTGTTTTGCCCGTTTTGTGCAAGCGCGCAAATTATCCTTTAAGCAGCGCCTGCGTGTTGAGACAGCAAGCGGTATTATTGCTTTGACGACCGATCGTTACGGCTGGGTCGAGGTCGATATGGGTAAGCCCAAATTTGAGCCTGACGAGATTCCCTTTACGCCCAAAGCGACAACCAAGATTCAAAATGCTTATCATCTAAATGTCGAAGGTACGCCCGTGCAGCTTTATGTGGCGAGCATGGGTAATCCACATGCGGTAATAAAGGTAGATGACGTGCTCGAGGCCGATGTCGAGACTTTGGGCAAAGCGTTAGAGTCGCACCCTGCCTTTCCCGAGCGGGTCAATGTCGGCTTTATGCAGGTGATGAACCAGCGCCACATCCGTTTGCGTGTCTACGAGCGCGGCGTAGGCGAGACGCAAGCGTGCGGCACGGGTGCCTGCGCGGCGGTGGCTATTGGTATCCGTGAGGGCTGGCTTGATGAAGGCGAAGATGTGCGCGCGCAGTTATATGGCGGCAGTATGATTATCAAATGGCAACCGGGCTATTCTGTGATGATGACCGGTCCGACCGCTTTTGTTTATGAAGGGGTGTTTAGTCCAGATGGTCTCATGGCACAAGCAGGCATTACGCCTAATCCTGATAGCTAATGTTTAATAGCTGATTTTTGATAGCTCAGGCTTGATAAATAAGGGGTAATAAAAATGTCTACTGCCAACAGTCAGCCTTGGATAACGACAGACTTGGCCAATACGCTAGAGTTAGATACTGAGTTAAATAATTTATTAATACCCGTCAATCGCTGGTTAAGCACGCTCAAGGTACGCAATCACTCAGAGCACACTTTGAGTGCTTACTTTTCTGGGGTTAATCAGTTGGCGCTGTTTTTGCGCGGTAAGCGCTCGACGTGGACGCGCTGCGATAAGCGTCAGTTGGCTCAGCACATCTCCCAGCGCCTAGATGAAGACAAGCTTGCCCTTGCCAGCGTTCAGCAGGAGCTGTCAGCGATTCGGCATTTTTATGGCTGGCTCATTGAGGAGGGCCTTGCTCGGATCAATCCAACGACAGGCTATCAGCTCAAACGCAGTCCGCGCCCGCTACCCTCTATTGCTGATATCGATATGCTCACCCAGCTACTGGATCAACCTGCTCCTGATACGCCAGAACAAGCGCGTTTGTGGCTGCGGGATAAGGCGATGTTTGAGCTACTCTATAGCAGTGGTCTGCGCGTCGGTGAGCTGGTTGCCCTTGATATAACGGATATCGATCTGTCTGATTTGCGCGTGCGCGTGACGGGTAAAGGTAATAAGACCCGCCTTGTGCCGATAGGGGCTAAAGCAAGCGATGCCATTAGGCGCTACTTACCGCATCGCAATCTGTGGGTAGAGCAAGTCGATAGCGCTTTATTTATCAGTGAAAAGCTGGGCACTAGGCTCTCAACTCGAGCGGTACAGCAGCGTCTCAAGGTTGCCGCTCTGCGCGCAGGTATCGCCCAAAACATGTATCCGCATCTGCTACGCCACTGTTTTGCCTCGCATATGCTCTCAGGTAGCGGTGATCTGCGGGCGGTGCAAGAGATGCTGGGACACAGTGATATTAGTACCACGCAGATTTATACTCATGTTGATTTTGCCAAACTGACCCAAGTCTATGATCGCGCCCATCCACGTGCAAGCCATCCACAAAACGAAATAGAGTAAGGCTTGTAAAAGTGCTTTTTAATACTCAGCGTTATAGCAATATCAGGCCAAACGGTGACATTGAAAGATAGGCATTTTTTGCCTTGCATCTTCTTGCGCAGGTTTGTTTAAGGCAGCAAATACAAGTGTATAGTCTTTTTTGTTAGTATTGTCGTGATCAGAGCTATCAAACGCGCTGTGATCGTAGCTGTTTATCACTTTGCCGTTGTAGTCTGTGATAGCGCTATGCCCCCATGTCTGACGACTATTGCCGTTTTTGCCAAAGTGCTCACCGCCTTGCGCCGCGCCTATGACCATACATTGGCTATCAAGTGCGCGCGCTTGCAATAGTAGTGACCAGTGCGCCTGTCCTGTCATATAAGTAAAAGCAGAAGGCGCGCTTAATATGTCCGCGCCCGCTTGACGCAAACGCTGCGCGAGTGCAGGGAAACGTAAGTCAAAACAGACCATCATACCCAACTGATAGACGCTATTATTGATCTCAATCGGCGCAACCACCGTCTGCGTCCCCGGCTCAAAGGTCGCCGCTTCGTTATAGCTGCCTTGCTTATCAGCAACGGTAGCGGTAAACAGATGAATCTTGTCATAGCGTGCGATTTGAGTGCCATCTGGTGCAAACAGTTGACTGACTTGACGCAGACGTCCATCAGGGACGATCACGCCATCAGGGCGAGAAAAACACGGCTGCGTACCTGCTAACAGATAAATATGATGCGCGCGAGCATAACTTGCTAGCGTTGTCGATATCTCGTCAAAGCGCTCGGCGGTGGCATGTTGCGCGCCCATACTACAGCAGTTCTCTGGTAGTACGACAAGGCTTGCACCTTGTTCGCTTGCCTCACTAATAGCAGATTTTATAGCGGTAAGGTTGGCGTCTACGTCCTGTTGACTATTTAGCTGTACGGCGGCGACGGTAACGGATTCTTGGTTAGCATGATTCATAATAAGCTCAGTAGTTGTTAAGATTTATCAAATCGTTGTTTTTATCAATAATATTTAAATTTTAGAGTCACTTATAAGCTATAGATAAATAAGCGTTTTTAGATAAGGGAATAAATTATCATAGCAAAATTATCATAAAAAATGCTATCGTCATAAACGCATAATGCCAATGCATAATGCTAATGCCGCATTAGCCACATTTATCCCAACCATCAATAGCCTAATTATACTGGAGTGTAATAACCCTTTCATGAGTATGTCGTTCGGACTTGCAACCAGTCTTGGTACCTCACAAAAGCTGACGCCGCAGATGCAGCAGGCGATCAAACTGCTTCAGCTCTCAAGTCTTGAGCTGGCGCAAGAGGTGCAAATCAAGCTCGATAGTAATCCTTTGCTTGAACGTATTGAAGATGAAGAAGAGGAGTTTGAGCGCTTAGATGATATAGACGACGAGTTGAGCGAAGCTTTGTCGCTTGAAACTTGGAATCAGACATCAGACAAGGACACCTCAAAAGACGCCGATGCTTTTAGTGATGACAATGATAGCTTTGACGATAGCTTTGACGATAACTATGACAGCTCTGATGACAGTTTCGATAGCGACAGCTATGACACGGGTAACTATGCGTCGGCAGCGCCTAGCGGTACAGGCTCAAGCGCAATAGATTTCGATGAGATGGAGCGTTATCAAGGCAGCACGCAGGCGACTATTCAAGACTATGTGCGCTGGCAGCTTAACTTCAAACGTCTATCGAGTACTGATGCACTAATTGCACAGTATTTGATTGATTCTATGGACGATATGGGTTTTGTGCGCTTAGATATCGATGAGCTAGCCCAAAGCTTTGCAACTATGGCCAGCTTCTATCAGTGGGAGGAGCGCGTTGAATACGATGAGATACAAGCGGTTCTACGCATTATTCAATCTTGTGATCCCTTAGGCGTTGGGGCGTGTAGTCTAAGTGAGTGCCTAGCCATACAGTTGTCCAAATTAGAGGCCAGCACCCAGTATCTACAAGATGCGCAGGCACTACTGAGCGCCAGTGAGCATCTGGTCAGTAACAATATCAAAGCCTTGACTGAGATGACGGGACTGCCAGCCGCGCGTATCACCCCAGCGCTTGAATTATTGCGTACCTTGAACCCTTCACCAGGCTTGTCCTTTCAAAGTGATCAGCCAGATTATACCCGCGCTCCTGATAGCTATGATATTCCTGATGTTTTGGTGACGCCAATACGGCAAAAAGACCACTCGTCAAATCAAACATTACCCGACCAAGAGGTATCAAGTCATCAACAATCGCTATCCGATGAAGGCTGGCACGTTCGCCTCAATCCTGAAACCTTGCCCAAACTGCGCGTCAATCAAGAGTACGCAAGCTTAGTTAAGCGCGGTGATGACAGTCCTGATAATCAGTATTTGAAAGAAAATCTAACCGACGCTAGGTTATTTATTCGCAGTATCGAGGAGCGCAATCAGAACCTCTTAAAAGTGGCGACCAGTATTGTGCGCCGCCAGCAAGGGTTTTTGCGTCAAGGAGCAACTGCTATGCAGCCGCTCATCTTAAAGGACATCGCAGAAGAAGTTGAACTGCACGAATCTACGGTTTCGCGTTTGACCACTAGCAAGAGTATTTTAACGCCGCAGGGGCTGTTTTCACTCAAGCACTTTTTCTCATCGCACGTGAGTAGTAGCGAAGGTGATGTGTCCTCAACCGCTATCAGTGCGATGATCAAGCAGCTCATCACGGATGAAGACGCCAAAAAACCCTTGTCCGATAGCCGTATACAAACGCAGCTAGCAGAGCAGGGTATCGAGATCGCTAGACGAACTGTCGCCAAGTACCGAGAAGCTATGAATATTGGCTCTTCAACCCAGCGTAAACAAAAATATTAGGGTACTAATAACTGATTCTAAATACACAGATTAGACCGTGCTACTGGTACAAGTTTTCTTTGCGTGCTGCTCTTTTGAGACGACGCAAAATTTATCCTAATAGCAGAGTATTTATTTTATAGTGCAGCGACTGTAGCTGTTTATAGCAAAATTAGAATATAAAAATAAAATTTTTTGATTATATAGAAATATTAGTGCAATGACTCATATTATTACATTTGCTTACAGTTTGTTGTCTTGCTACTTAGGTGCTTTCATGACAAATTAGAGAAGCATCAATAAGGTATTGAACTCAGTAAGATGGTGGATGAAAAAGGACAAGCCATTTTAAGATAATCAGTTATCAATCGATTCGGTTTTATTCATTATTGGTGAGATAAAGCAGATAAGTATAGGAATGTACTGTCTGCTCATAAATAAGAAAGATAACCATAAGGACAACAATATGAATGTATCTATCAGTGGTCACCATATCAGTGTAACCGAAGCTATGGACACCTCAGTACGCGAAAAGCTCGCCAAAATTGAGCGTCATTTTGATCAAATACAAAGTGTGAAAGTGATCTTGTCACTAGACAATAGCGGCGCTAGTGATGGCGGTAAAAAAAGCCACAAAGCAGAAGCTATTTTGCGTGTTTCAGGTCAAGAGATGTTTGTCCAAGCTTTAGAGGATGATATGTATAAAGCCATCAATGAGATGGCAGACAAGCTTGATAGGCAAGTCCGTAAGTATAAAACCCGTCAAGAGCGCAAAAAGACGCAGGGCGCTGGACGTGAAGGACGATTTGATGAGATCGGAGACGATGAAGCCTCTCCAATGAGCTAAAAAC
>NZ_JBQQFC010000137.1:0-6156 GCF_052258445.1 Psychrobacter sp. T6-1 | reverse complement strand
GTTTATTCTTTTATTGGTAATACCGCTGCCAGATATTATCAGCGGATACGCCGCGCCAATAATCAAAGCGCAGCTGCCACATCAGAACTATCGTGCGCCAAGTGCCGTGCTGCTCCCAGCGCCGTGCTGAGGTAATGACTTTGCTTTTTAAGCAAACAGGTTTGCCGATAGATTTTAAGCGTTTGCTGATCTCGACATCTTCCATCAAGGCTTGATTGGGATAGCCTCCAATTTGCTCAAACAACTCTCGTTTAATAAAAATAGCTTGATCGCCAGTGGCAATACTAGTCAACCGCGAGCGATAGTTAATCATTTTACTGACTAGCTTTAGCGTCCAATCAGGACTGTCTAGACGTACATCAAAACGACCCCATCCTTTAACTTGGATAGCAGTGGTTATATCAGTAACAGCTTGAGTCGGCAACTTAGTATCAGCATGCAAAAATAGTAGTATGTCGCCTGTCGCTAAGGACGCGCCTTTGTTCATCTGCCGCGCGCGACCTGCTTGTGACTTAATCACTTGCCAGTCGATACCTGATTGATTATCGTTTTTTAAATCTGCAATAAACTTTTGAGCCAATACCAAAGAGTCATCATGTGAGCCGCCATCAACCAAGATAATTTGTTGCGGTAATGGGTTTAGCCTAGCGATATGAGTAAACAAGTGAGGCAGATTATTTGCCTCATTGAGTATAGGAACGATAATGGAAACCGTGGACATGCTATCTCACTACTTCTTATTTAGATTCCAATTATAATTGGTATAACTGATCTTGGTCTTGCCACTTTTTAAGTCAGCAGTTTGTGATTTATTAAGTCCGAGCGGTGAGCTATAACGCGCCAAAAACCCTTCTAAATCTTTGGTGCCGCGCCAATTGCTCTCAAAGTCTTCTTTATACCACTTAAATATGGGTGAGACCTCAAGTGTGCTGCCCTTGAGACGGTTACGACTGCTATCGGCCAAAAATTTACTGGTGACCTGCTCTAATTGTTTATCGAGTTTACTGCCCTTGTAGGCATCATCTAATAATGCAGGACAGCCAATACTTGCGCAGTTGACTGCAAAATGTATACGCGGTTCATTATAGCGACCAGAGCCACGAATGAGATTGTGCTCAATATCATCGAGCGAGCGCTTTTTACCCAGTACGTTGACGAAGTCTTGTTTCCAAGGAGAGCCAAATATACCGCCGATATCCTTGATAGATTTTAGATTAGGGTATTTCGTTAGCACGAGATCTACGGTACCCGCATTATAGACATTAATCAAAAATGCCAATTGCTCATCCTTGCTCCAGCGGTTAAATTCGGATTGACTGACCTTAGCCGTTGCTGCCAAATAGCCATCAAGCTTGCTTTGGTCAGCTTTCATGCCGTTGTAATTAACGACAGATGCTTTGCCCCCGTTGGTCATAGTGACGTTTTTATTTAATAAGCTATCCCAGCTGCTATGGTTAAAATCAGCATAAGCAGCGCCAGATAACACTAGGCTAGCGCCAATAATGGCTTTTATCGTTAAAGCTTTAGAAAATGGAGTTTTAGTTATAAGCATGAGATGAGCTCCGTTAGTGCTAATAATAGCTAATAGTGTAGTGATAAGTATTTTAGTAAAAGTGCTTAGAACCAGCTCTAAGCCGCACTTACCTTTTCGTCTTCTAAAGCGCCGCCGCAACTACTACCTTGTCCTGCTGTGCAGCCGTAACAATGATCACCGATAGCGATATCGTCACCAGTAGGATTTTGGGTGAGTAAGTCGCGCAAATGCTGGCGTGATTTATTGGGTACAGGCATCTCTAACTGTTGATTAAAGTCACAATCAAATAACTCGCCGAGCCAATTAACACTAATGGTCGAGCGACACATAACCTCTTTGAGATTTTGCGCATCATAGTTATCTTTGAGTAGATCCATATAAGAATGGAACTCGTTTTTGGCAAGAAGGACGGCGCCAAAGCGCTGAATGGGCATGTTGGTTAGGGCGAACAATTGATTAAATTCGATATCGAAGTGTTCTTTGAGCTCACGTTTATAGTCCGCCTCTAGCATCTGCTGATTGGGCGGTAAAGTGGCGCCTTGTGGATTATAAACTAAGTTCAAAGTCAAACCTGAATCCATCCGTCCATAACCTAAAGCATTAAGCTTATGTAGCCCTAAAATACTGTCATCAAACGCGCCTTTGCCGCGCTGTTTATCGACGTTCTCAAGCGAATAGCACGGCAGTGAGGCGACTACTTCGACGTCATTATCCGCCAAGAACTGCGCCATATCCTCATAACCCTCTTCCATCAAGATCGTCAAATTACAGCGATCAATGACTTTAACGCCAAGCTTACGAGCCTCGACGACTAAGTATTTAAAGTCGTCATGCATCTCAGGTGCGCCGCCTGTGAGATCAAGCGTGTCCATATTTTGTGCTTGTAGAACCTCTAATATCAGCTCAACTAACTCACGTGACATCATCTCAGTACGATAAGGGCTTGCAGCCACGTGGCAGTGCACACAAGACATATTGCACAGATAGCCCATGTTCACTTGTAGTGTCGTAAGCTTACGCCGTTTGATTGCTGGAAAGTCTGTATGTTCAAGCAGCTCGATAGTTGATTTCATAGCGTATGACCTTTGAGTGATGACAGTTGTGATTTTTAAAATATTTTAATTATAGAGTGGCACATCTTATCTATAGATGTTTTTTCTCTACACATATAGTCAGTTCAGTATAAAAAATGATACAGCGGGACTGGGATGAATTTTTCACAGCCTCTGTCTGCGTAGACACAGCAAGCCAGAAAAATTTATATCAGTTTGGCGTTATTAAGTAACGTATCCATTTTGTTTCGTATTGACTATACAAGCAGAATATATGAAAACTTTAAAGATAAATAGTATTTTTGAGTGATAACTCATTTATTATTACACTATTTAATTTTTCTATTGTGACGCGGGGTGATAGTCCGTGTAACTTAATAATTGATATATATAAACTATTGTTTTATAAATCAATTTTTTTAGTGTCATCCTCATAGAATCTTATTTATATGAGTCGACAAAACGCTTGTCGATATAGCGTTTGACGTACCAAATCCAGTGACCTTGTAGACTATAACTGCCCCAGCTACCGATAGCGTATTTATCGCCGCAGGATAGCAAATACAAAGTACGCGAGCGCGGTTTATACGTTTTTAGGGACTCATCAGCTAAGTACGCCATTAGATTATCAGCCTCTATCGCGCCGCCATGTACTGCATGTACGCCCGAATGCGCCATATCCGTATCGGTACGGCTGGCGACATCACCTACCGCAAACACATTGGCATGTGATCTGCTTTGTTGTACTGAATTCACAGCAATAAAGCCTTTATCCACTGTTTCAAGAGTGGTACTCTGCGTCCACGCCGCTCCCATCACGCCAGTTGCGGCAATAACGCTATTGATAGGTATAGACTTGGTTTCGATGACGAGTTCGCCGCCTACGTAATCTTGCGCGCGCTCATAAATGATTGGGATATCCAAACGCTCAAGCTGCTTGATCACGCGCTGAGTGAATTTGGTATCGAACCCTGATAGCAAATCATGCCCGCAGATCAGATAGACTTGATGATTGGGATTAATCGCTTGTAGGGCAACTTTTGCTGCCATAACGATCTCGGTCGCCGCCGCTCCTGCGCCAACGATAGCCAATTGGTAATGATTTCGTTGCCGCGCGTCTGCTAGGATGTCCTCCCATGCTTGCACAAAATGATGGAGTGGCCGTATAGGAATGACACTATTATTTGGGGTGTCGGCTTTAGGCATCTGATCAAAAGAGTCTTGATTCAAAGGCAATTGGGCGCGTACAAGCCAGCTCAAATCAGTATCCGCTCCTGTATTGAGTGACAGCACATCATAACTGTGATGACCCTCATCAGCCGTTCCCACATTTTGCGCGTCAGCATCTACGCTGGTAATCGCGCTCTTGATGAGGTTGACACCTGCCTGCTTGCATAAAGATAAGACATCGATACTAATATCAGACAGGCTATAATGTCCTGCCATCCAGCCAGGTAACATGCCAGAATACAGACTTTGCGACTGCTCGCTAATCATCGCTATATTTAAATGATCAGGGCGTTTGGTACGCAAACGGCGTAGCAGACCAATATGAGCATGACCGCCTCCTGCTAAGAGTAGTTTTTTTATAGGTAATTTTTTCATAATGATAAAAGCACTTTTACGATAAACAATGATAGATAGTAATCACTTCATAGATGCGCTAGTAAAGCATAAATAGGCGCGCTACTGAGTGAGTCTACTGTAAGATAACGACATAAATAGGTTTGACCACACATAGCTTTGTCGTTAAATTAGTTTTAGCATACGCCTATACCTTAGTATTGGCCGACTTAGTCATTTTGGATAGTAACCCTTTAACCGCAAAAGCAGATAACATTCGTGGTAAGAACCATCAAAGGCGCTCAAGCGTGCAAAGCCTGGTTCCAACCTACAATAAGCTGACAAGAACACTATATTCTTCATTTAATCTATCAAGGAATCTTTATGAGTACGACTGGACAAATCACCTCATCGGACAATAGCCATTATCTGCATCACACCTTTTTTGAGCCGAGCGATAATAGTACCAAAATCACAGCAACACTGCTTATCGTACATGGTATGTGTGAGCATAGCGCGCGCTATAGCGACTTTGCACAGTTCTTGGCAGATCAGGGTATTGCAGTTGCCACTTACGATCAGCTTGGTCACGGCAAAACGGTCAAGTCGCCAGATGAGTTAGGGTTTTTCGGTGAGGAGCATCCGGTTCAGTCGCTACTCAAAGACGTCATCGTTATGGCAGATAACCTAAAAGAGCGTCATCCTGAGGTACCGCATTTCGTTATGGGTCACTCGATGGGCTCATTTATCATCCGTAATGTACTCAAGCACCACGCGCATGATTTTTCAGGGGCGATCCTTATGGGAACTGCTGACGCTAACCCCTTGACTAAAGTTCTGCTACCTATTAACAAACTACTTGCAAAAGCGGCGCCGAAAAAGACCAACCCTATATTTGCAAAAGTGATGAACAAAGTTCTTAATAGTCAATTAAATAATCGCATATCCTCCTCGCCTTTTGCTTGGATTAGCGAAAATCCTGACAATATCGCCGCTTATGAGGCTGATCCACTTACTGGTTTTGACTTTACCAATAATGGCTTTTTGACCTTGTTTAGCTTGATGGATACTGGTCTGCGCAAAACTTGGGCGACTACTATTAGCAAAGACTTTCCGATGCTATTTGTCAGTGGTCAAAACGATCCTATCGGCGATATGGGTAGCGGCGTCAATAACGTTGTTCGTCATCTAAAAAAGCAAAAATTTACTCAAGTAGACATCCAACTCTACCCCAATATGCGCCATGAGCCATTAAATGAGCAAGACAACCAAACCGTTTATCAAGATATCTTGGCATGGATAGAGCGTCATACGTCAGATGCCTAATGTTTTAGGCGCTTATGCTGAACTTATTTGCTAAAAGCTGCTAAATTGGCGACAATACAGCAGGCAAAATTTTATTTACTAAGCCGTTTTTATTTAATTTTTAGGGATTTTTATGTCATTACAACAAACTATCGAACAAGCCTTTGAAAACCGTAACGAGTACAGCCCAGCGACCATACCACAGGACGTGCGCGATGCTATTGAGCAAGTGCTTGAGCAATTAGACAATGGCAGCTTGCGCGTGGCTGAAAAAAAGGATGGCGAATGGGTCGTCAATCAGTGGGCAAAAAAGGCAGTACTGCTCTCGTTTCGCTTAAACGACAATTATGTGCAAGCAGCGGGCGATCATATCCAGTTCTATGACAAAGTCCCAACCAAATTTGCTGATTGGAGTGAGGAGCAGTTTAAAGAAGCAGGCGTACGCGTCGTACCACCAGCAGTCGCTCGCAAGGGCTCGTATATCGCAGCAGGCGCGGTACTGATGCCGTCATACGTCAACATTGGCGCTTATGTCGATCAAGGTGCGATGGTAGATACATGGGCGACGGTTGGATCCTGCGCACAAATCGGTAAAAACGTCCACCTATCAGGCGGCGTAGGTATCGGCGGCGTGCTTGAGCCACTACAAGCCAACCCGACCATCATTGAAGATAACTGCTTTATCGGCGCGCGCTCTGAGAT
>NZ_JBQQFC010000136.1:0-6195 GCF_052258445.1 Psychrobacter sp. T6-1 | reverse complement strand
GCGCATTCAATCACGCTAAGCCTAGCGGCTCTGCAAGTTGTTAGTATACCTGCACAAATCATCGAATCTATTATTGCGCTGTCCATTGCCTTTGCCGCGCTTAATAACCTGGTGCCTTTGCTGCGAGTCAGAGCAGTGTACTTAGCCTTTATTTTTGGTCTCATTCACGGCTTTGGCTTTGCCAACGTCCTCGTCGATTTGCCATTAGCGACTAGTGCGCGCGTGCTGGCACTGCTTAGCTTTAACATTGGTATCGAGCTTGGGCAACTGGTATTTATCGCCGTTGTTTTCCCGTTGGCATTATTGCTGCGTCATACCCAGTTTTATAAGTGGGCAATTTTTTATTTAGGGTCGCTGATTAGTATCATCATTGCTCTATGGTGGTTTTTTGAGCGGGCGTTTAGTTAAAAGGTTTAAAAGCCCTGCCCTCATAATGAAGTGAACTGCCCCCCATAAGTTGGACACAGCTTTTGGGGGTTATTTTATGAAATACGACATACACTTTAAGATCAAAGGCGGGACCTTTATCCTCACAAGTAGTCTATTTAATCACCACTAGCTTGCAATTGCTTATTTCTAAATGTTGGTCGCTCGTATATTAAAGACATAGGTACCACTGCATCAACTTCGATACCGCCATTTTGTATTGGGTTGAGTTGTCCGCTTCTGACTTGCGTAGTGGCTATCGCATCGATAATCGGGCTGCCTGATGTCTCAAGAATTTGCACCTCAGTGATACTACCCTCTTTATCAACCTGCAACTCTAGCAGCACAATGAAGACATCGCCCAAGTCTCTATCGACACTCTGCCATACAAGCGTGGGCATGCTAGTGATTGGCTCACGTTCATCACGCCAGCTACCAAAGTCTGCTGTAAAGGATGTGTTCTCGTCATTTTTGGATGCTGATGTATCTATGTCAGCTTGCTGATCTTCAGCTTGCTCAGCAGCTAAAGCAAGCATTTTAGTAATCGTTTCGTTTTCAGCCTGCAATCGCCACTCTTCTTGCTGTCTAAGCTTTCTATCTGCTTGTTTTGCCAAAGACTTTCGCTGCTTGGCTTGCTCGCGCTTATACTGCGCATTAATGGCTCTGATCATCGCAGCGAGATCAAATTCGGAGTCATCAGTTTGAGTTGTAGCGCGAGTTATGGTTCTGGACTCATGAGTTGAGAGTTTTTGAGCAGATATGACGGATGACTCTTGGCTTGTATTGGGTTTAGAGTCTTTAACATCTGACGCTACAGTTTGACTTGTATCTTTGGATTCAGTCACAGTAGGTTCTATAGATGAAATTTTTTGGGTAGGCTCTTTTTGTGTAAGCGTTTGGACGGATTTTACTTCTGGTGGTTTAGGTGCAGCTGACTTTAGTATTGATTGAGGCTCGACTGCTTCTACTTTTTTAGGTTTGGGCGTGACCAGTTGCGTGTCTGTACTTAACGCTTTATTAGACGTATCGAGTGTGATGAGCTCTATTTGAATGGGTTGAATAACAGGGGTTATCTCAGGGCGCGCAGGCGTTTGTATAGACATCATTGCCCATACCGTAGCACCGTGTAATACCAAAACTAGTATCACAATAGATGCTTTTAGTGCGTAAGATGACAAGTTTTGTGTCATAACAGTGCCAATATAGAGTATTTAGATTGCAGATTTTTTGTCCCAACTTTAAGATGAGATCTGACTTAACCCGCCAAAAGCTATCAATAAAATCATAGCCTTATCACCTAGTTATGCTCTATAGTGCGCTAAAAATGTTGCCGTAACAAGCGCAATTTACACTCCAAACTAACTTACTTTCCAATGCTTGTTGTCTTGAGTAAAAAACCAAATCATCACAACGGGCGCAAGAGTGCTTAGCCAAATCCCTAAAGTAATCGGCAGGCCTTGCGAGACTGCAAAGTAGCTCAAGACTATGATAACTAGTGCTATCAGTAGGGCCTGAGCGTTGCGACTGGACTTGCGACACATCAGCGTTCTAAGAATTGTGAGCGTCAGTAGATACAAGGTCAGCATCACCATCAATACGCTCATAGCATACGGCTCTGATACCATGCTCTCGCTCGTTGTGCCGCTCGCCGTGGCTTCAGTGACGAGATTGAGCGCGCTACCTAGTGCGGCTATGGAGGCAAATATAAAAAAGTGACTATAGCCAAATAAGAATAGATCATGACGCTCGCGCTCCTTGTTCAATATTCTATCAAAGGGTACGATAAAGTATAGCCACCACAAAGAGAACACTAGTGCTACTAGGCTTGAGCCTAAAAACATAATAGAGCTTGCCGCAGAGTCTGAGTTGACCAAAAAATACTGAATACTGTTGCTGACACCAACGACGCCTTCACCCAAGACGATAATCGTGAGTAAGCCATAGCGCTCAGCGATATGCCCAGGATGCCAGTTGTTAAACTGCTCAACTCGCGCCCATAACGGCATGAGGAGCTCCGCGATAATAAAGATAATCAGTGCAGGCATTTGCATAGACGGCGGCAAAAACAGCCATCCAATCCACATCGCTTGCAAAGTTAGCAGCCCTACGATGCTACGCCCAGCGACTTGTTTGTGCCCAGGCACATCTTTGTACACCCGCCACCACTGACTACAGCTCGCCAGCCGCATAATGGCATAGCCTGTCACTCCAATCCAAGTTAGCCCCTGCTCATAAAACTGATGAATATTAGCCGCTATCATCAAGGATCCGAACATCTGAAACATCACCGACAAGCGATAAAACCAGTCATCAGGATCATAACCTGAAGCAAACCACGTAAAACTTGTCCAGGCGTTCCATAAGATAAAAAAGGCGATGATAAAGGTAATAAAGCCTGACAAATCATGTTCACTCAAGCGATTATGTAGACCACTTGCCGCTGCTGCCACGGCTATGACGTAGACCAAATCAAACAATAGCTCAAGCGTGGTTGAGGGCCGGTTAGGCTCATTAGGGTCTCTGGCATAGATTTTTTTGATGGTCACATTACCAAACATTTACAGGCTCCAAACTAGGGGCTAAGATAAACCGCACAAAAAAGCGGCTTGTTATCATAACAAACCGCTCTCTTTATTTTATAAATTAATTGTGTTTTTGCTCAAGCGCCCTAGCTACTAGACGCCGCCTGCACCTTTACTGGACGCCTCACTGTTCTCGACCAGTATCGCAGCCGCCGTCTGTTTGAGTATCGCCCACTGCTCATCATCGACATAGATGCCTTGTTTCCATGCACGCTGATGGGTTTCATATAGCTCATCAGTCGATATCTTATGTCTAAAGTGCTCAATCTCCTGCTCGATATCAAAATTACTCGTGGCAAGCTCGATGACCATATCGTTGGTATCGTGGCGCGTTTGCCTCTCATCAAAGAAATAGATATCAGGATAAACAAAGCCTTGATTCAAAGTGAATAAAGTATGTTTAGGCGCAGTGCCGTTGTCCCATTTTGCAAGGCAAGCTAAGCCTTTGGCAGCCAAGCTTAAAAGCTCGCTATAGGCCAGCCAGCGATTGTGGCAGTTGTGCAGGGTCACCTTAAAATGATCGCGATTGTCCATCAGCTCAAGCGCATAGTCCATCACCGCAGGCAGATGACAAGCCAGACTACTATCATGTAGATTTAAACTCACCTCACCTATATCTTGATGCATAATCTCTATAGGCGTATCTTGTTCAGTCAAAATATAGGGCGTGGCGTTGTTAAATTGCCCTACGCCATCGAGTCCTGCCATCTGCAATTCTGCGACCATAGTGGCGACCAGATCGGCTTCCCCGACTTCTCGGTGTAAGCCTGAAAACGCCTTGTATACCATAGAGACGATCTCGTTACGCGAGACGATCATAGCGCCGCCTCCTGATCAGACGACGATACCTTTAGCACAGCTGCGTCGTGCTTGGGGTCTGTCTCAGACTCGTCAAGCTTAGGTAATAGCGGAAACAACCACTCATCACTATGCACATCAACAAATAAAGGCGCGCCCTGAAACAAGGTAACGCGTACCCAGCGATCGGATCTGGGATCAAACTTGGTGGCGCCAAACATAGAGAGCTTACAGCGAAGTAAATGAATAGGTAAAGTGTCTTTTTGGAGCACGTTGATCTGGATGTCGCCCATAGGCTTGTGTCCCATTGTCCAAACGCGTCTGGCGATAGCGCGATGTTTGGGCGCACCTAAGACAAACTGCGAGATAAGCTGTTTGGGGTCGACCTGTTTTAGTGCCAAATATAGCTTATTGGTTTGGCGGGCAATATCCAAGAACAGCTCTCGATCATCGCCAGGCTCTTGTCCGCGTACGCCCATACGCGGCTCCTCTTTGTCCACTGAGCGATACCAAAACCAGTAGCTATTATCAGGCGCACTGAAATCTATGGTAATTGCCCACTGATAGTACGTCTCAAGCACCAAGATTAAGTCCTGAACGGTTTTGCCTTTAGGCAGCGATAGCGTCTCATCGGCATTCACCTTTTCTTGAAAGCTATCCACGCGCTCAGGATATAGCTCAATTAAGCAAGAGATTATTACCTCTTGGCTCTCGTAACTGAGATGCTCATGATCTTGTAAAAAATCACCCCAACGCTTATAGCCCTTCATTGCTGTCAGCAGATTGTTCTGTAATAGGGTGAGCTCTGCAACGACAGTATTGTTCAACGTCACTTGCTGCGCATCGATAGTGACAATCTCAGTGAAATGCTGAATGGCGCGGCTTAGCAGAGTCGAAAAATAAGCCACTTTATCAGGCTCAATCGTGCACACTAAAACAGATTGTAGCGCCTCTTCACGCGTTGTGAGCCATTGATCAACGACACAGGGATGATTAATCAGATACGGCGCCATACCCAGACCTGTCGCATTACCGATACCTAGATAGCGCTTAATCTCTGGATGCAAGGTGACCGCTTTGGTGCCGCCTTTTTTCTTCGCCAAAAAATCCACCCAATCTAGGCTAAATTCGCGCAGCAAATAAACAGCGCACATCTGCGCGCGAAACGACTGATTAAAGTCCTCGCTGTAATCGAGTGGTTTGAAGTCATAGATACCAAACTTACCATTGCCATAGACCGCCGTGGTACGCAAGATATAACCGACTTGCGCCAAAATATCAAGATCAGGCTGCGCGCCTTTAGCTAAGGAGGTGACGATATGATCAAAGACGCGTACGCTTTTGTTAGCGCGCGCCAGCACCATCACCATGTTGGAATTGCGTCCGGCTTCTTGTAGCGGCACGTTAGCTTTTAGGTTATCGAGTAGCTCTTGACCGATCTCGCCAAAGACTAGACCAAAGGTGACATCCCACTTTTGTGCGATAACCCGATCATTACGCTCATCATCGGCAAGCTCTTGGCAAAACACCACCAAGTGATAAGTATGCTCGGGCGTTTGCAAGCGATAAATCACTTGCCCATAGCCGCTATCATCCAAATCCCAAAGATGGGTTGAGAGTGTCCATTGCTCCTTATCGATTTTGCGTAGTAACGTGCGCACAAAGCTGATGCGCGTTTGATGCATCGCCCCAAGCCTTTGAGCGTTCATCACTACATCAGGGCTACGTAAAGGCAATACCGCTTCGTTAAGACTATTTGTACTTGTATCAATCAAATTCATAATGCCACTACCTTACCTAAAGAGTTGAACCTAAACAGGCTCAACCGTTACGACAAACAACCTCTTTTATCTGTTTAGGGTATGTTGTCATTCAAAACGAATACATACCCTATAAATTACTGATTTTATTGATAATTTACTAGTGAGCCAGTCTCTTTTTCTTAGCGTCCTTGTCTATCCTTAGCAAGCTGCTCCTCAGCGATTTTATGATCAGTCTCAACTCGGTTCGGGCGGTACAGGTCTTGCTCACGCGCCATTTGCTGCGCAATTTGCGGCCCGTTCCAAAGTGAGGGTAGCAAAATAAAGGACACAGGCACTGCAGTAATGACGATAAAGGACTGCAATGCGCTGACGCCGCCTGCACCCAAAGAGATTAGGACGATAGCAGTAATCCCCATCATCACACCCCAAAAGGTACGTATCATAGCGTTTGGCTCATGCTCACCGCTGATGACGACACTAATGGTATAAGTCATTGAATCCCCGGTGGTCACAATAAAGACAGTCGTCAAAATTAAGAACAATATCGAGGTAATCAGAGGAAACGGTAATTGCTGGGTGACCGCAAGGAGCGCGCCTGGTAAGTTAAAGCCTTCAAAAGCGGCGCT
>NZ_JBQQFC010000135.1:0-6297 GCF_052258445.1 Psychrobacter sp. T6-1 | reverse complement strand
GGGGGGCAATTTTAGCATCAGCCTGAAAGGACAGGACTCTTTTTTGCCGCTCCTTTGATAAAAATAGACGCTTAGAATGACTAAACTTACTATTTTTATCTTTGAATCGACTAAAAAATAGTCTCTGTCAGTGCATATTTGTGAATTATCAAACACGCCCTATCAAAAGTGATTGGTTTATAAGGATTTTTATGTACGATACGGGTCTTATGATAGGTCATTTTGAACCGCTACATTTGGGACAAATGCGCAGTATATTGGATGCAGCAGGTCAAGCTAAAACTTTGCATATCGTCATTACCAAGCACCCTTCGCCGCATCCAGACTTTGCTATTAGCTTAAAAGACAAGGCGCGCTGGCTACAGATGGCTTGTGCAGATCTGCCCTTTATAAAATTGCATATTACCGATGAGATCGATTTGCCAGTGCATGAGCATTTATATAGCCAAGCTAAAGACGTTGTTATAAACATTGAGAATAGTAATGCAAAGTTGCAGCGCTTGATTGATGATTTGGCTATACCTAGTGATACGCCGCTTTTTGTTGCTGAGAATCATCCATTGGCGCAGCCCATTATCAAAGAGCAGCTCATAATGGATATTATCACAACCCCATTGCAGCTTGAGTATGACTCCTACGCTATTGCTCACAATCCTGTGGCGCACTGGTGGGCGATTCACCCACAGGCGCGCGCTAACTATACCAAGACCGTCGCTATCGTCGGCGGGGAGAGCTCTGGCAAGACGACTTTGGTGCATAAACTGGCTAACTACTATGGTGCGACCTTTGTGCTTGAGATGGGGCGCATCTACGTCGGTACGGATTTGGGCGGACGGGAGCTGGGTTTGCAATATAGCGACTATACGCCGATCGTTATTAATCATGCTGAGGCCATACGCGCAGCAAAAGCGCAGGCGAGCGCGCCGATTACTATCGTTGATACTGACTTTGTGACGACGCAGGCTTTTTGTGAAGAATATGAGGGGCGCACGCATCCTTTTGTCGCCGCATGCATCGAGGAGCTGCGCTTAGATTATACGATTATGCTCGACAACAACGTGCCTTGGGTCGCTGATGGTATGCGTACACTGGGCGATCCTGACGCACGCGGGCGCTTTGAGCAGCGACTTATTGATATATTTGCACGTCACGACATAGAGCCGCATCTGATAGACGAGCCTGATTATGATGCGCGCTATCGGCAAGCGCTTATTTTTATCGATCAGCACATCTATAATAAAATGACTTAAAAAATAAAAACTTTATACCTTATAATCTCACGCTTTTATATCCTCAAGCCCTTATATTCTCAACTACTTTTAGGACAGCACCCTTATGCGCATTCAGCTACTAGACAACATCACAGGCAAATGGTCGATGCAATGGATCGTGACTTGGTTCATCTGCGGTATGATTGCGCTCTCAGCCGGATTTTGGCTCACCACAGACCATACTGGCTTAGATATTTTTTATTTGGGCGTGTCTTTTATTGGCTTGATTTGCGTGGTGTCGTTATCCTTTCGCAAAAACATTTTGGGCAATGGCTTTGGTATGGGAGCGACTGCTGGTGAAGTTATCGTGCAAGGAACGGCAGGCTCAGTGGGGTTAATGCTGGCGCCGCTTTTTAACTTTTTTACCCATTTATACGGCTTGTTTTACTGGTCAAAAAACACAGACGCTGATGGCGATATGATACCCAAATCAGCAAATAAGTGGGTTTGGCTCATCACTATTACCTTTATGGTGGTGGGTTTAGCCTTGTTTCCCACCATTAACGACTTACTTGCCAGCTATGGCTATGCAGTCGTTGAAGACGATAGTAGTCTGTTTTTAGGATTTATCTCGTTTTTTTGGATTAACGTTATTGCTTTTATTTTATCTATTACCGCGCAAACAGCGATGATTTTGCGTTACTCGTTTAACTGGTGGCTATGGATCATATCTAACTTTGTTTGGCTGACCGTCAATCTTATGACCGGTAATTATATCTTTGCTATTCAAACCATGGTTTATCAAGTCAATTCATTTGTCGGACTCTATGAGTGGTATCGTAGCGAGCGCGATTCGGTAAAAGTACCAGCTTAGAGCAAGATTAAGCTGCGTTTATGACCTTGGGGTTTACCAGATAACATGGTATAACGATGCAAATAGTGCTACAACTGACTGTATCCAATACTGTATTTTGCACCATTTATCTATTCACTATTACTTACTAACATGGAGGTTAGCATGTCTCGTACGTCACAAAAACGCATGTCTAAGCGCACGCTTGAGCAGTGGCTCTCTGAATACGCGGTCAGTCACCAAAACTTGGTCAACAAAAAAATTCACTGGATGGCAGTGCCTACAATCTTTGTCAGTATCTTGGGTATGGGCATGTCGCTATCGGTCTGGATTACTTTGGTACTCAGTGCGTTGGTCTTACTATTTTATATGCAGCTCTCAACGCCGCTGTTTTTGGCCATGGGTATCTTTATTCTGATTTGCTTGAGTGTGATGGCAACATTACCTATTGGCTTTAAAACGTGGGCCAGTATATTTGTCATCGCTTGGATTGGGCAGTTCATTGGTCATAAGATAGAAGGCAAAAAACCGTCGTTCTTTGAAGATTTACAGTTTTTATTGATTGGTCCTGCGTGGGTAGTCAACAGCTTAATGGGCGGAAAAAACAAGCAAACCGCTTGAGTTTTTGGCAATATAAGCCAGTAGGCCTTAATAAAATACTAGGCTTTAATAAGAGAGCGTCGATTGATTAAATATCGGTTGATGCTTTTTTTGTGAATGATGGATACACCTTTAGTCTAAAGTCTGTACGTCGTCACCGTTGACGAAAATAGCTGTCTTACCTGATAAATTAAAAACTCGTTAAAATCTTAATGTTTGAATTTTGGCACAGTTATTTTTTAATATATAGCCTATATAGTCAGTCCAATATAAAAAAGATACAGCGGGGCTAGAATGAATTTTTTGCAGCCTCTGTCTGCGTAGGCACAGCACGCCAGAAAAATTTATACTAGTCCCGCGTTTTTGAATAACGTATCCATTTTATCTAGTGTTAACTATACCATGCGACAAGTTGACAGGCTTTTATAATATTTTGGGCAAATTACTGCTATTATCTTATGTTTGATCCAAACAGACAACAGGATGTTTGAAACTGTCTGTCTTAACCTAATCAATCAACATATGGATGTGAGCATGGCAAACTGGTCAGAGGGCTACATTAGCGATATCGACTACACGTATGGTTATTACGCAGAGCTTAGCCCTAATAACGTAAAAATCCCATTTTTGATGGCAGGACTTGAGGCACCTAAATTTACGAGCGCCTGCGAACTTGGATTTGGTCAAGGTATGTCTATCAATGCCCATGCTGCCGCCTCAGATGTCAAATGGTACGGCACAGATTTTAACCCCTCCCAAGCCAGCTTTGCCAAAGAGCTTGCTGATATATCAGGTAGCGCAGCTCATATCTTTGATCAGTCCTTTGGTGAGTTCTGCAATCGCGAGGATTTGCCAGATTTTGATTTTATTGGTTTGCATGGTATTTGGTCTTGGGTCTCCAATGACAACCGCGACATTATTACCGACTTTATTCGCCGCAAGCTCAAAGTCGGCGGCGTCCTCTATATCAGTTACAACACCTTACCGGGCTGGGCGGCGGCCTCCCCTATACGTCATATGCTCACTGAGCACGACCATATGCATGGTAGCCGAGGTCAAGGCATAGGCAAACGTGTTAAGGCCTCCATCGAATTTACCCAAGATCTGCTCAAGCTCTGTCAGCCGCTCATACAGCAAGTGCCCTCTATTCCGCAGCGCTTAGAGGATATCAGTAAGCAAAACTCTAACTACTTGGCTCATGAGTACTTCAATCGTGAGTGGCAGCCGATGTATTTTTCTGAGATGGCAGATTGGCTCTCACCGACCAAGACCAATTTTGCGTGCTCTGCCAGCTTTTTGGAGGATTATAATCCAAGTAGCTATAACAATGAGCAGCTGGCATTTATCGAGACGCTAGATGATCCTATGTTCGCTCAAAGCGTCAAAGACTATATGCACAATAAGCAGTTCCGCCGTGATTACTGGGTCAAAGGCGCGCGCAAGATATCTGTGGCCAAATCAGAGCAGATCTGGCACCAATTACGTTTTAAGATGATTGCTAATGCTGAGAACATTAAATATGAAGTCAATGGCGCGGCAGGTACCATTGCACTGCGTGAGGATATTTTTAAGACGGTAGTGACCTTGCTTAGCGATCATAAAATACATCAAGTCGCAGACTTACAACAGCGGCTGCCTGATGACTTCGAGCAAAACTGGCTGTTTGAGTCGTTAGCCATTTTGCATGCTCAAGGTCATATTATCTTAGTGCAAGAGGATGCGGTCATCGAAAAGGTGCAAGAGCACTGCCGCAGGCTTAACGCTTATATCATGCAGCAAAGTCTCGTTAGCCCTGAACTTGCCGCTCTAGTAAGTCCCCTTACAGGCAGCGCGACAACTTATGGCAGGTTCCATCTTATCTTTTTGCACGCCTATATTCAGGGCAAGACAACGCGGAAACAATGGGTTGATTACGCTTGGCAAGCGCTCAAAAAAAATAATCAATTGCTGCTAAAAGACGGTAATACGCTACAAGAGGAAAAGGACAATATTGAGGAGCTCAACCAGATGGTAGATAGCTTTGAGAAAAACACCTTGCCTATCGTCAAGAGACTACAGATCGTTGACTGATCTGTAATCTCTTTTACGCAGATTTCAGACAAAAAAAAGCCTCACAACTTTATTAAAGTTGTGAGGCTTTTGCTCTGTACCTGCTTGTACACTATATCTGTGAGTACAGGAGCCATATTTGGAGCGGGAAAAGAGATTCGAACTCTCGACCCCAACCTTGGCAAGGTTATGCTCTACCACTGAGCTATTCCCGCATGATCAAAACGTAGTAGTTAAACTATTACCTCTCGATAGGCTGGCTATTTTAGCAACTATCCTGCTCATGTCAACCGCTATTTTTGCTTTTGATGACACAGGTCATAACCTACGATGACGAAATATACTCTATTTAGGGGTATCGCTTTGATATCATGATAAATTTTATCATGGATAAATTATAAAACGCCAACTATTCTCTGATAACTTTTTACTTTATGCTGCTTTTTATCCCTTATGCTCATCATTCTTTGTACGGATTGCTGATTTTGCAAAAGGGTACAGTGACATAATAGAGTAACTTTTACAATCTTAACTGAGCTTATAACATCATTATCATACTAAAAAATATATTTTTTTACTTTTGCTGCGCTTGACTTTTGCTATGCTTAATCTAATTTGAAGCGCTCGCTTTGGAACAACAGGTTAGTTATGTACTGGCTTTTATTCTTAAGTGACAGCTAGATTTTAGCTTTGTACCACTTTATTTTATTACGAGGATTACTATTATGAAAAAATTACTCACGACAACGGTAATGGCAGCATCGCTATCTGGTCTGGCGCTGACAGGCTGTACTAGTACGACCAATAGTGGCGCAGTTGGCGTTGATCGCCAGCAGTTACTGCTAGTCTCTAATGAGCAAGTATTGCAAATGTCAGCGCAGAGCTATGCTAAAACGTTGCAAGATGCCAAAAAAGCTGGTGTACTCGATACCAACGCAGCGCAGCTCAATCGTCTAAAGAACATCGCTAATCGTCTGGTTGGTCAAGTTGGCGTGTATCGTCCAGACGCGGCCAAATGGAACTGGGAAGTACATACGATTAAGTCTAATCAGCTAAATGCCTTTGTCATGCCAGGCGGCAAGATTATGTTCTACTCAGGTATTATTGATCGTCTCAACCTAAGCGATGATGAGATTGCCGCTATCATGGGTCATGAGATATCACATGCCTTGCGTGAGCATTCACGTGAGCGTATCTCGCGCCAGTATGCCACTCAGACGGGTATCGGCGTAGCAGCTAGCATTTTTGGCTTATCACAAGGTCAAGCAGAGCTCGCGAACGTTGCCGGTGATCTGGGTTTGAGTCGTCCGCACAGTCGCACGCAAGAGAGTGAAGCGGATCAGATCGGTCTTGAGCTCATGGCACGCGCAGGCTACAATCCGCAAGCAGCGATTACGCTCTGGCAAAAAATGCAACGCGCAAGCCAAGGTGAGCCGCCACAGTTTTTGAGTACTCACCCAACAAGTGGCAACCGTATCGCTGAGATACAATCATTATTGCCAAAGGTTATGCCGCTATATCAAAGATCGCGCCGTTAGTTTGTTCTACTAGTTAGTTTGTTCTACTAGTTAGTTTGTTCTACTA